>CAIKDP010000293.1 GCA_903826205.1 Akkermansiaceae bacterium | reverse complement strand
TGGAGCACAGTCGGTTCCTGGTCCACGCTGGTGGGGGCGACCTCGCCGGATCCTGCCGCCATTCCAGGGGTCTCGGACATCGCGACATTCTCTATCAGCTCAATCAACACCGCGAAGACGGTCAATCTGAACGCGGCGCAGTCGGTGGCGGGACTGGTCTTTCTCGGGACCAATACGAACACGACAAGTTTGTTAGGGGGATCAGGCAATCAAGTTCTAACGCTTGGCACCAGCGGCATCACGATCAACAGCCTGGCGGGGGCGGTGACGATCGGCTCCGCCACGGCCGGTCAGAATGTGGCCATCACGCTCGGGGGGGGGCAAACGTGGACGAACAATTCGGCGAACGCGTTCACCATGGCCAACGACGTGACCAACGGTGCGAACCTTTTGACGATTGCAGGCGCCGGTAACACCACTATCAATGGAGCCATCGGCGGCGGTACCGGCGGTCTAACCAATTCCGGTTCGGGCACGCTCACGCTTGCCGGTGCCAACACCTACACCGGCACCACCACCGTCGGTGGCGGCACCATTCTGGTCACCGGCAGTCTCAATGGCAGCGCCGGCACCGCCCTGACTTTCGGCAGCGCCGGGGGCTCTCCCCAGACCTTGGGCAATGCCGGCGGACTCTTCAATGCCAACGAGGCGGCGGGAGCGACCCAGGGCATGGGCGCGCTGAACTTCCTGGCCGGCGACGGCACCGTGAAGAATACCTTCACCAGCACCAGTGCGACGCTGACCTTCTCCAACGTGATCGCCCGCACTGCAGGTGCCACGGCCAACTTCATCAGCGGCGGCGCCGGGAGCAGCGGTGGCACGAGCGCCACGAACAAGATCAGCTTTAGCCAGATCGCTGGCGCTGCCCCGACGACGGGCGCTTTCCTGGACAAGGGCTATTTCTTCGGCGGCGCCGACTTTGCCGCCTACGATGCCGGTGGTTTTATCCGCGCACTCGCTTACGGCTCGGATACCAATGCGGTGACTGCTGACACCATCACGCTCAACAAGCATGTGAAGCTCGACGGGTCATGGACACCGGCAAACCAGAATACGATCACCCTGCTTAGTTTGAACCTAGCCGCCGGTGGCGTCAACTGGACGCAAAACGCATCACAGACTCTCACCGTGCCCGCCATCATCAAGTCCGGCGGTGGCGTGGTCAGCACCATAAGTGCAGGCACGGCGCTGGCCACGGGTGCCGAACTCGTCATCCGCACCGACACTTCTAACGACCTGCTCACCATCAGCACGCCGATCACTGGCACTGCCCTGACCAAGACCGGCGCCGGCACCCTGACCCTTTCCAACGCGGCGAACACCTACGCCGGTACCACCACGGTTAATGCCGGCACTCTCAAGGCCGGCGGTGCCATCAGCTTCGGCGCGATCGCCAATCCGCTCACGGTCAACGGCGGACTCGTCGACCTCAACGGTATCGCTCAGACCGTTGGTATTCTCTCCGGCAGCGGCGGCACCATCGCCAACAACGCCGCCTCGGGCACGGTCACCTTCACCATCGGTCAAGGCGGCACCTCGGGCGGCAACTTCGCCGGCGCGATTGTCAACAACACCAACAACGGCAACAGCGCCAGCAATGGCGTGATTGCTCTGACTAAGACAGGAGCCGGCACCATCGCCCTTTCCGGTGCCAATACCTACAGCGGCCTAACCACCATCAACGGCGGCCAACTCAATCTCAATTCTCCCACGGCTTTGGGTACCGGCAATGTGACCTACACGAGCGGCACGATCGGCAGTACCGCCACCGCCCCCGTGGTGATGACCGCCAACAATCCGTGGACGTTGGGCGCCGACCTCCCGTTTGCCGGCCCCCAGAGCCTGAACCTCGGCACCGGCACGGTGACCTACTCGGCCAACCGGATCTTCAATGTCAGCGGCGGCACGCTCACGGTCGGAAATATCTCTGGCGGAGCCTTTTTGCTCCGGAAAGACGGGGCGGGCACGCTAGTCCTGGCCGGCTCGAGTAACGTCTTCGGCAATGGCGCGTCCTTAGCAGCGCTCAACGGCGGTCTCGACATCCGCGCCGGCACGCTTCGCTTGGGCGGTTCTGGCGGGCTGAACAATGCGACCACGAACAATCCTTTGGATATCTACGGCGGCGCCACCTTGGACCTCAATGGCTATGATGCCACGCTCCAAGAGATCTACTTCCATGGCACAGCTGGAACAACGACAACACTCACGACCGGGGTGGGTACACTGACCCTGACCGGCCAACAATGTACCAACGGCGGCGCCATCGCCGGAGATAACGCTGCCGGCCCCAAGATCGTCAACGGCAACATCAAACTCGGTACCACGTCTTCCACGAAGATTGGCTTCGTTAATCCCGGCGGGACGCTCACCGTGAATGCGAACCTCTCCGGCGGTATACTCTATGCCGGCGGCGACCCAAATGCCGCCGGCCAAGGCGGCACGAATCAGAGCCCGGTCACCTACACCGGCACCAACACCCAGGCATCGACCGTCGTTACTGGCATGTTCCAGATCGGCGTTGGCAACGACGGCTCGGTAGGCTCGATCATCTCGAGTCCGTTTGGCGGCGCCGGCAGCACCCTGACCTTCTCCGGCGGCGGCGTTTCCTCCGACGGCACCACGCCCCGCACGATCATTAATGCAGTCACCTTTGGCTCTACCAGCGCTGGCACTTTCGGCAGCACCACCAATACCGGCAAGGTGACCTACAGCGCGGGCGTCGATTTGGGCACCACCGGCCACACCCTGACCGTCAACAGCGCCACCCAGTTCGACGGAGTCATCACCGGCACCGGCGGCTCGCTCACCCTGGCGGGAGTGGGCACGTTGATTCTCAACAACTCCGGCAACAACTACACCGGCGGGACCAATATCACCTCCGGCACCCTGCAACTGGCCACCAGTGGTGCACTGCAAGGTGCTATCTCTTTTACGAATGCGAGTTCCGGTACCATCGACCTGAATGGCAAAGATGCCACGATTACCGGCCTATTCTACGGTACGAGCACGGCGGGGACAACCAACTTGATTACCACGGGCGCGGGAACGCTGACCTTGAATGGTAATGTTACTGGTCAGGACTCGGGGGCGGTAGGGAACAAGATCATCAATGGGAATCTCTCGCTCGGCAATGCGAGCCGGTCGATTAACAGCTCTGGCGGGGCACCCCTGACCATCAACGCGCTAATCTCCGGCACGGGCTCCAGCGCCGCCCTCGTCAACAACTCAGGCGAAACCATTCTCTCCGGCGCCAACACGTTCGCCGGCGGCACCACGCTCACCGGCGGGACCATTCGCATGGGCGTCGCCAGCGACGGTTCCGTCGGCTCGATCAACTCCAGCGCGATCGGCACCGGCACCCTAACCATGGGTGCCGGCGGGCTGTCCTCCGACGGCACCACGGCCCGAACCATCCTCAACCCTGTCGTCTTCAATGGCGCTGGCTCGGCCACCAACAACCTTGGCAATGCCACCAACAACGGCAAACTGACCTTTAGCGCCGGGATGACCCTTAGCGCCAACAGCCACGCCGTCAACCTCGCCAACGATGTGCAGTTCGATGGACTTATGACCGGCACGAACGGCGGATTCGCCGTTGTCGGAACGGGGGTGCTTACCATTACCAACACCGGCAATAACTTCACCGGCAGCTATATCGGTGCCGGCTACACCTATGGCAATAACGCGAGCAATAGTGGCACGCTCCGCTGGGGTGCCACCGACGTGGTGCCGGATGGGGTTCAGGTCTCGGTCGGAGGCGGCGGCACGGTGGACATGGCAGGGTTCAGTGATACGGTAGGCGGGATCGCCTTCGGTAGCGGGACTGCCGCAGCCACGCTATCCACAGGCTTGGGAACGCTGACGGTTAACGGAACTTCAGGTGGAAACTCCAACATCACCGCGGACAGCGGTGGCGCGATGACCAAACTCATCAGCGGAAACCTTAGTTTGGGTGGAGGAACGCGGACGATCGACAACGGTGGCGCAGGATTGATGACCATTTCCGCGGTCATCTCCAACGGCGGTTTGACTCAGATAAACGGCGTCATCAAGTATGCTGGTGCCAATACCTATGCCTTGGGAACCAATCTCAACGCTGGCACATTCCAAATTGCGGGCGGCAACGTCGGTTCGGTCGGCACCATCACCTCGAGTCCGCTCGGCACCGGCACCCTGACCTTCAACGGCGGTGGTATTTCTTCCGACAGCACCGCGGCCCGGACGATTCTCAATCCGGTTGCGTTCACCGGCAACGCCACTCTCGGCGACACCACCAACAACGGGGCGCTTACCTTTAGCGACAATGTGGCGCTGGGCACCGCGGTGCGTACCCTCACCGTCAACAGCACTGCGCAGTTCGACGGCATTCTCAGTGGCGCGGGCGGCGGCATCACCAAGGCGGGGTCGGCCACGTTGACCCTTGCCGGTAATAACGCCTACACCGGCCTGACCACGGTCTCCGCCGGCACCTTGGTTCTCAGCGGCAACAACGCTGCGGCCACTGGCGGCATGACCCTCTCCGGCGGTGTCACCCAGTTCAATTCGCCCGCCGCCATCCCCGGCACCACGCGCAACGTCACGGTCACCTCGCCCGGCATCCTCGTGTTTGGTTCCTCCTTCGACACCAACGCGGGAGCGGACATTGCCTCGGCTTTGTTAGGCCGCATCGTCGCCACCTCGACCGGCGTGATCGCGGCGGACAATTACGCCACCACAGCCTTCGACTTCAACACCGCCGGTCTAACAGCCGCGTCCCTCGGCGCGGTCGGCAACGTGACGTACAGTGGCACGCTCACGCCCAACGGCACCACCTACCGCCTCGGCGGCGGTGGCGGCACCCTAACCTATGGTGCGGCCATCGGCAGCGGTGACGTCAACATCGCCGGCAATGTCGTGCTTAGCAACGGATCCAACACGCTGGGTGCCCTCACCGTCTCCAGCGGTGTGCTGGATCTGGCGACCACCAGCCCGTCAGTCGGTGCGGTCACCCTTTCCGGCGGCACCATCCAGAACGGCACGCTGAATACGTCCACCAACACCTACGCGCTCAGCGGCGGCACGATCACAGCTGCCCTGGCCGGATCCGGTGCCATGACCAGCACCGGCACTCCCACACTCAACGCCAACAACAGCGGCTACAGTGGCGCGATCGGCATCTCCAGCGGCACGCTCCGGGCAGTCAACGCCGGTTCGCTCGGCACTACTAACACCGTCACCATCAGCAGTGGTGCCACGCTCGCCTTGGCCAGTGATGGAGCCAGCACGGGGCTGGGCAACGGCATGCTGGAAAGCATCAGCTACGGCAACGCCGTCGCGCTCAGCGGTGCAGGTCAGACCATCAGCGTCGGCCAATACACCGCCGGCGTCGGCATGCTTAACGCGGCCAACAAGACCCTGCAACTTGGTGCCCTGAGTATCAGCAACAACATCCTAACCGTCACCAACAACAACGGCTTTGGTCTCGAATTCACCGGCGCAACGACCTTGTCGGCCGCCACGCCGACCTTCACGGTCAGCGGCGGTTCCAATGCCCCGGTGGTCCAAGGGCTGATCCTCTCCGGCCAGGTCACGGGTCTTTTCGGCATCAACAAGAACGGCGCGGGCACTTTGGTGCTTGGTAACTCCACCAATGATTTCGGCATCGTTGCCGGCGGAAGCCTGATCGACGTTAGCAGCGGTTTAGTGAGTGTCACATCCGACGCGGCTCTTGGGCAGGCCCTCAACCAGGTATCGCTGCACGCTAACGGCGCAGGCCTGCAACTCGCCGTCGATGGCGCAGGCAACGGCCTCGCCGCCAACACCTTTGCCCACCAGATCAACACGACCACCGCCGGTGGCGTGATCGACGTGCCACAATACGGAACGACGACCCCCGGCACTCTCAACATTGCCAAAATCACCACGTCGCTCAACGGTGGGGCGTCGGCAGGCGTCGCATTCACCAAGACCGGCAACGGCATCCTCGAAATTAGCGCCGATAACATCACGGGCGGCTCAGGCACGGCCTACACCGGCGTGATCACCGTCAGCGCCGGTGCCGTCCGTGTGTCGCACTCTAGTGCCCTGGGATCCGCCACGGGCAACACCATCGTGTCCCAGAGCGGCGCGGCCGTGCAGCTCAACGGCTTCAATACGGCCGAACCGTTTACCATCAGCGGCACAGGCATCAACTACGGAGGCGCCCTCCAGGCGGTCGCCAGCACCACCACGACCCTCACCGGGGCGGTGACCACGCCCGACTTCAGCGGCGGCACCCAACCGGCCGTCATGATCGGAGCCGACACGGGTGCCACCCTGAACATCCAGGGCGGACTCACGACCAACAGCTTGGGCAGCAATTCATGGTTCCTCTTCGGTGGCCCGGGCAATATCGTTGTCAGCGGCGGTGCGTGGACCACGAACAAGGCCGAAAACCAAGTGGTCAAGATTGGAAGCGGCACTTTCGAGTCTAAGGTTGCCGTTCCCCACGATTACCCGCTCATCGTTCTCGCCGGCACCTTCAAACTCAGCAGCGCGGGAGCGATGAGTTCGGCTGCCGCCACGAACAACTACCTCAGCCCCGGTGCCACAATTACCCTGGATAACTCGGGAAGCGGCACGTCTAACCGCCTCGGCAATAGCGCCTCGACGCTGACCCTCACCGGCGGCACGCTCGGCTTCATCGGCGGCAACAGCGCCAACGAGGCTGTGGGCGAACTCAGAGTTGGGGACGCCGGCCTTTCTCCCTACGCCAGCCTTGGCACAGTCGCTGTCAGCGGCACCGGCGGAACGCTCAGCTTCGCCAGCCTTACCAGCACCAAGAACCGCATGCCAGGCGGCGTGGTGAACTTCACCACCTCCGGCGGCACCCCACCCTCGATTACGTTTGTCGCCGCTACTACGGTGACCGACGGCCTCTTGCTGGGCAGTTCCACCTCGGCCGCCTATTTCTTCAACGGCACCGACTTTGCCACCAGTGCCGGGACCGCCAACGCGGCGCTCAGCGCCTACAGCGGCTACACGTCGGGTGATCTGGGCTCTCTCGCCTCGGACGCCACCAAGAACTACAAGCTCAGCGGCACGCAGACCAGCGTCAACACCAAGACCGCAAACACCCTCTACCTTGCCGGCGGGCTGGGCGTTACGATCAACTCCGGCCAGACCCTCACCATCGACCAGGCGGCGATGATCAACAACGGCGGCGGCAATATCAGCGGCGGCACCATCAACACCACCAGCAACCGCGAACTGATCCTCAACTGGGCCACCAACGGCTCAATCAGCAGCATCATCGGCGGCAACACGGGCGGCCTGACCAAGGTCGGGGCCGGCAACCTGACTCTCTCCGCTGTTCCTAACAGCGCGTTCACCGTCACCTCCACGCAAAACAACTACACCGGCCCGACCAATGTGGACCAGGGCACCCTGACCCTGAGCGGTGGCAACAACACCCTGACGATCAATCAGCCCATGGCGGTGAACTCCGGCGCCACTTTGGCCCTTGGTTCCTACAACCAATATGTCGGTAGCCTGAGCAGCGCCGGCAACACTCCCATTGGTAATAACAGTTATGCGGTCGAAGGTTCCGGCGGAAGCATCACCGGCACCGGTACCCTCACCGTCAATCAAGGGGTCAATTACCAGTTCGGCGGAAACATCGGGGCCGGCCCCACTGCATTGAACTTCGTCAAGACGGGGAGCAGCACCCTGACCCTCACCAGCGCCCAAAGCACCACCGGCACGATTTCCGTGATCGGCGGCGGACTGACCCTCAAGGACGGCGGCACCCTGCTCGCGCCCACCGGCACCATCACCCTCAACGGCGGAACGCTGACCATCGACAATACCGGCACCAAGGAGGTGGTCGACCGCGTCAAGGACACATCCGCCATCACCCTCAACGGCGGCACCATCATCTTCAATGGCCGTGCCCAGTCCAACTCCACTGAAACCCTCGGTGCGGTGACGGCTAATACGGGGGCCTCGTGGATCACCGCCGTCACAGGCGGCACGAACGTGAACAGCGCCCAATTGACTTTGACCAGCCTGACCCGCAATCCCGGTGCTGCGATCGTTCTTGGTGCCATGACGAACCTGGGGACGATCGGAAACAACTCACGCGTCGTGGTCAGCGGCGGGCTCAGCGGTAACCTTGCCCCAGTCAACGGCGTCGTTCCGGGCGTGTTTAATACCCAGGGTTCCGATAATTGGTACTTTGTGGGCTATGTGCCTGGTCTGGGCTTTGGCGCACTGGGAACGGCTGGGTTCCCAAATACAGTCGCGAGCCTGGCCGTGGCCGGAATCACCGACAATGTTGCGGGCGGTGGAGCGGTTGCATCTGGCGGGCAGACCATCAATTCTCTCGGCAGCGGTGCGCAGGGCAGCGTGACATTTGTCGGCACCAATGACCTCCTGACGATCAGCAGCGGCATGATGCTCTTGAATACTAACACGTTGGGCAGCACGGCGGTCCGGGGTAAGATCACCTCTGGAACGCAGGAACTCTTCATCGGTCATCGCGACGGCAATGCCACGCCGGACCCCATCATCAATTCGGTGATCGTGGACAAGGGGCCAAATCCTTCGGACAAGGTCAGCTTGGTGGTGCAGGAAACGCGGCGCGACCGGGGTTATTATACTTGGCTTACCGCTCCCAACACATATAGCGGCGGAACGTTCGTTAGTGGTGGAGTCGTGTCAGCAGGCCTTGCTCTCAACGCCACCACTGCCGGCACGGTGGTGATTCCAGCCGGTGGCCTGACCATCAATGATCTGGGCCTCGTTGACATGTCCGGCTTCCAGGGCCAAATCGACCCGACCAACATCGTCACCCTCAACGGCGGCGGACAACTGAATCTGATGGGCACCAACACGTTGGCCGGGATCACGTTCAATAGCAACGGCGGCACGGTCACGCCGACAGTGGGCCTATACAACACCATCACCGCAGCTGCAGGGGGTAATGGTTATGCTTCCAGAGGGGGCACTACCGGGACGCTGGTCATCACGGGCGACATTTCCTCGACCCCGAGCAACGTGGCGGTCGTGCCTCTCGTCAGCGGCGGTGTATTGGACCTCAACAACTCGTCTTCGCACAACATCACCGTCAATGCCCTGACCGAAGGCACCTACACCAACAGCGCGACCAACGGTGGGACTCTGGCCGGCCTGAACATCACTTCCACGATCAATAACGGCGGCTTCACCAAGCTGGGTGGCGGCATCCTGCAACTTTCCGCCCCCACCACCGCGCCTAGCGTATACGCTGGCACGACCACCATCACGGCCGGTGCCATCCAGGCGACGACCACGACCGCATTGAGCCCCTACTCGCCCATTTCGCTGGCCAACACTGCGGGTGTTCTGTTAGATCTTAACTCGAACGCCAACACCATCGGTTCGCTGACCGGCGGCGGCACCACTGGCGGCAATGTGGCCGTCCTCGGCACCACGGCCCTGACCCTTGGCGCCGACAACACGAGCCCCACCGCATTCCTGGGCAACATCATCGGCAACGGGGCCGGCACCCTGACCAAGATCGGCAACGGCACCCAGATTCTGGCCGGATCTAACACCATCACCGGCTTGGTCACGGTCAAGAACGGCACCCTCCAGATCGGCAGCGGCACGGGCAGTGGCTCGACCGGCAGCCTCAACGGCACCACCGGCAACGCACTGACCTTTGCCGGAACTGGCACCTTCAACGTCAGCGAGGCCAGCGGTGTCAGCCAGGGCATGGGCGGCGCGCTGAGCTTCACGGCCGGCAACGGCACCGTGCAGTCGACCAACAACGGTGGCAACAGCTTCGTGACCTTCTCGTCCCTGGCGAGGTCCGCCGGCGGCACGGGCAACTTCATCATTTCCGGCGGGACCAACGGCACGTCCAACAAGATCGTGCTCACTGGACAGACGGCAAACAGCTTCCTCAACCCGGCCTACTTCTTCGGCGGCAACAACTTTGTCTGGTATGACACCGTCTCCTATGTCCGTGGCATCAATTACGGCGGGGACACCAACGCGAACGCTGCCGATTCAATTGCAACCGGCAAGCACGTCAAACTCACCACAACCCCGGCGAATCAGGCGAGCATCGCCTTCCTGAGCATGAACCTCTCCGCCGGTGGCGTGAACTACACCCAGAATACCCCGAGCGGTACCACCACGGCAGTCATCACCGTGCCTGGCATCCTTAAAGCCGGCGGCGGCAGCCTCAGCACCCTCAGCGGCGGTACCGGTCTTACGACAGCAAGCAACGCTGAACTCGTGATCCGCACGGATACCGCCAATGACCTGCTCACCATCAGCACGCCCATCGGCGGCGTGCCGGCTTACGTCAATTCCGCGGGTGCGGTGACGACCGTTGCGGGCAGCACCGGCGGCTTGACCAAGACCGGCGCTGGCACCCTGACCCTGTCGGGAACCAATCTCTATTACCTCGGCACGTCCAACACCAACTACACCGGTACGACCACTATCGACCAGGGCACCCTCGTCCTCAGTGGTACCACGACCAATGCGGGGATGAACAATCCGCTGTCGGTCAACACCCTGACGCCGAATCAAGCTCTGATCGTCCAAAACGGCGGCACATTGGACATCGGCAGCACCAGCCAATACGTCGCCTCACTCTCCAGCGCCGGCTCGTTTGAAGGCAACGGTGGCAACATTATTGGCACTGGCACGCTGACCAGCAACCCAGTTGCGAATGCAGCGGCAAACAACAATAACATCTTTGCCGGAAATATCGGCTCCAACAGCGGGGCTCTCAACTTCGTCAAGGCTGGCACCAACACCCTGACACTCTCCAGCGGCCAAAGCACCACCGGCACGATCAACGTGATCGGCGGCGGCCTGACCCTTCTGGACGGCGGCACACTGACCGGCACGCCCACGATCAACGTCAAGTACTCCACCTTGACCCTCAACAACACAGGTGCCAAGGACATGACCGACCGCGTCAATAACGCCGCGGCGATCAACCTCGACGGCGGCAGCCTCACCTTTAACGGTCGCAGCATGTTCTCCTCGTCTGAAATTCTCGGCGCCGTTACCCTCAACACTGGTGAAAGCAACCTGCTGGTTTCAATCGGTACCGCGTCCACTGGCGGTTCCCAATTGACACTTACCAGCCTTACCCGCAATGCCGGCGCGATGCTCAACCTCAATCGGCTCAATGCCGCCTCCGCACTTTCAACCGATCTTGGCAAGGTTGGTAGTTTCCCGCGTCTGCTCGTCACCTCAACCCCTGGTTCGCTCGGAGGAGTGATCCCGGCCACCGTCGGCGGAATTGTTCCGGGCGTCTTTTCCGGAGAGCGCGACCTTGTTGGCTACGTGGATGGTTTGGGCTTCGGCAACCTCGGCACGACCAGCTTCCCGTCCTATACCAGCACCGCAACCTTGGCCGGCGTGGCTTCCACAGCCAATGTCTTTGCGTCTGCAGCCTTGGCCGTTACTTCCGGCGGGCAGACCCTCAACGCGGTCAACCTGGGAACCAACGATTTGTCGTTTGTGAATGCCTCCGACACGCTAGCCCTGACAAGCGGCATGTTGATGACAGCGCAGAATCGCAATGTCGGCACCATAGCCATCCCCGGCGTCATCACAAGCAGCACTTCAGAACTGTTCATGTTCCTTTGGCGCAATGGAGCCAGCACCATGACCGTCAACTCAAAGATCACCGGCGCGAACATGTTGGTGTTCGGCGGCGACGGCAACGGCGGCACTTCAAATCTGATTCTAACGAACTCAAATAATAACTACACCGGCGGCACGGTGATCAATGCCGGCGGCAATGGCAGCGTCTTGACCCTCAGTAACTCCGGTTCTCCAGTTGTGGTTCCCAACGCCACCGATCCCACCAAGGGCCTGATCCTCAACAACTCTACCGCCACCATGACGGTCAGCCAAGGCCAGATCGGCTCCGGCAATGCGGTAACCCTTAACGGCGCTTCGACCCTGACCCTGTTTGGCGACAACACGCTGGCCGGCCTGACCTTGAACGGCAACGGCGGCACTACCGCGACGACAGTCAATCCAGGGACGAGCAATCGCCTGACCCTTAGCGGGAATTCGCCGGTCACCGTGAACCCGAGCAACGTGGTCGCCACCCCGGTCATCGGCGTTGCTGCCACTAACTCCGGTTTGGCCCTCAGTGGCGCGACGCCGGTGATCACCGTGAATCCGCTCACCGCCAATCCCTATGCCGCCGGCCTGACCATTTACTCGTCCATCGCCGCCAACAACGGCTTTGCCCTCAACGGCGGCGGCGTGTTGATGCTCACTCCCGGCACGGCCGGCACGAATAACTACACGGGCATGACCACGATCACCAGCGGCATCCTGCGGCCCGGTGCGACCGGTGCCCTGAGCCCGAGTTCGCCGGTTTCGCTGGCCAATGCCAACACAGCGCTGTTGGAACTCAACGGCTTTACCAGCACCATCGGTTCCCTGACCGGCGGCGGCGCATCCGGCGGCAACGTCAACCTAGGTTCG
Organism: Akkermansiaceae bacterium; assembly: GCA_903826205.1. Classification (GTDB taxonomy): domain Bacteria; phylum Verrucomicrobiota; class Verrucomicrobiia; order Verrucomicrobiales; family Akkermansiaceae; genus Luteolibacter. The sequence continues at coordinate 6,167 of CAIKDP010000293.1, read as the reverse complement.
ACCGTCCTGACCCTCGGCGGCGACAACACCTCGCCGTCCGCTTATGCCGGTATTATTTTGGGCACGACCATTGGCGGCTGCATCACCAAGATCGGCACGGGCACCCAGATCCTCAGCGGTGCCAACACCTACGGCGGCACGACTACGATCAACGGCGGCACGCTCCAGGTTGGCAACGGCACCAGTGGCAACCTCCTGACCGGCGGTGCCATATTCAGCGCACTGACCTTCAACGGTGGCGCCATCAACTTCCAGGAAGCCGCAGGTAGCTCGCAAGGCATGGGCGCGCTGACCTTTACCTCGGGTCCCAACACCGTGACATCCACGTTCAACGCCACCTCGGCGACCGTGACCTTCGCGTCACTCGCCGGGCGCGGCGCCGGTGCCACAGGCAACTTTGTCACCTCGGGCGGAACCAATGGCACGCCCGGCGTTCCCGGCACCAACGTGATCAACTTCACCACCTCGCCCGGCACCGGGTTCCTGAACCAGGGTGAGTTCTTCAACGGCTCCGACTACGCCTATTACGACACAGCCGTCGCCACGAAGTTTCTCCGCGCTCCGGCCTATGGCACCGACGCCAACTTCTCCGTTTCGTCCGGCGGTGCGACGCTCGGCATCAATAGCACCGCAACCCATGCCCGATTGGATACGAATCCCGTTACCGCCCAGACCTCGGCCAGCGTGGCGACCCTCAAGATCAACGGGACGCTCAATCTGACCCTCGGCGCCGGCCAGGCCTTGACCTTCAACAACGGCGGCTTGATCAACACCGGCGACGGCAACTCGATCAACGGCGGCTACCTCACGCCGTCGGCGGAATTCGTCATCAACACATCCGGTGCGCTGGGCATCGGCAGCGTGATCGGCAATGCGGCATCCAACAACACCCAGGCCCTAACCAAAGTCGGCGCGGGCAACCTGACCCTGAACAACATCAACAACTACACGGGCGTGACCACCGTCAACGGCGGCACCCTGACCCTTGGCGGTGGCAACAACACTTTGGTGGCCAACAAGAGCCTACTGGTCAACAGCGGCGCCACCTTGGACATCGGTGGCAACAGTGCCTACGTCGGCACGCTCACCAGTTCCGCGGCCAACGAAGGCACCGGCGGTACCGTCACCGGTTCCGGCGGCACGCTCACCTTCACCGGCAACGGCAACTATGCCGGGACCTTCGGTGGCTCTGTCAACCTCACTCAAGTCAATACCGCAGCCAATACGCTGACCCTGTACACCGCTGGCAGCACGACCACCGGCACCGTCTCGGTCCTGGGTGGGACATTGAAACTGACTGCCGGCACGACGCTGCCAAGCGTCTCATCGATCACCATCAAGGGCAACTCGACCCTGAACATCGACAACGCCGGCACTCGGAATTCGACCAATCGCGTCAATGATTCGGCACCGATCACCGTTGATACCGGCACCATCACCTTTGGCGGCGGATACGGGTTGGATTCGACCGAGACCCTCGGTGCTGTCACGGCCAACACCGGCCTGACGACCCTCAATGCCAACGCCAACAGCGGCACCGCCCAGTTGACCTTGGCCAGCTTGGCCCGCAACTCGGGCGCCATGGTCAATGTCGCCGGAGCCACCAGCACGCTCGGCCTGACGGTCAACAGCAGCGACACCGGTCGCGTCATCCTCAGCAACATCGACGCCAGCCCGGCGGGAAGCCTCACCAACGGCATCCTCAAGGGCGTGATCGTCAACGGCACGGACGTCGCCGGTTATGTGACCGGCCGCGGCGTCGGTGCCTTGGGCATCGCCGGTTTCCCAGCTTATTCTACGGCCAGCAGCTTGGCTCTTGCCGGCACAACTGACAACTACAAGCAGACGGTCACAGCCGATTCCGTGAAGTTCGGTGGCCAGACACTCAATTCATTGGCGATCGTTGGTAGTATGAACCTCGCTTTCGCAAGTAGCACCGACGTCCTCACCCTGACCAGTGGCATGTTGGTCAAGAGCGGTGGCGCGGCCAGCATCGGTGCCTCGGCCGGCTACGGAGCGCTGACCAGCGGCACGAGCGAACTGTTCCTCTACAACAACGCGAACGCGTTGACCGTCAACTCCACGATCCAGGGCAACCTCCAAGCCGTCTTGGCTGGTGCGGGATCATTCACCTTGACCGCCGCGAACACCCATACGGGCGGAACGGTGGTGGACACGGCTGCTGTTAGCCTGAGCGGTCCCGAGCCCGGTATGGTGGTCATCCCGGCCGGTGGCCTGACGATCAACAACGCCACCGTGACGATGAACACCATCCAGGGTCAGATCGACCCGAGCAACACGGTGACCCTCAACGGCGGCGCCACCCTGGCCTTGGGTGCGCTCAACAACACCTTGAACGGTCTCACCTTCAACAGCAACGGTGGCACGACCGCCCCGACTGTCAGTGGCACCGGCATCCTGACCTTGACTGGCAACATCACCTCGACCCCGACCAATGTGGCGGTCACGCCGACCGTCAGCGTCAGCTCGCTCTACCTGAGCAACTCTGTGGCGCAGACCATCACCGTCGATGCCTTGCCCCAAGGCAACTATGTCAACGGCGGCTCCACCGGCATCCTGACCCCGCTCATTGGCTTGAACATCAGCTCTGGAATCCAAAGTGGTGGCTTCACCAAGCAAGGCTTGGGCGTGCTGCAATTGTCCGGCACCAACGTCAACACCGGCGGCATCACGGTTAACGCCGGCGTGCTGCTGGCTCAGCTCGCGGTCAACCTGCCCACGTTTGGAGACCTCACGCTCAATGCTGGCGGGAGCTTCAGCATGGATAATAATACAGGCAATGTGACCTACACGGCCAACCGCTTGCAACTGAACGCCGGTTCGAACCTGACGTTCGACTGGAACGCCGGGAACGTTGACAGAATCAACTCGACCCTCGCGGCCAACACCTCGGCGACCGCAGGGAATGTTGGGATCACGATCAATCCCGTCAATGCGTCCGGGACCCCGACGTTGATCGGTTCCACCAATGGCGGCCTGACCAGCGGCGGTAACAAGTATTTCCTGTCCAACAACACCAATTTCACCGCGACGCTGGCCCAATCCGACACGGCGGTTAGCATCGGCACCTATGTGGCCGCGACGCCTCTGACCAGTGCCTATTGGGCAGGTGGCCGGGTATCGACGACAAACGGCGCGCCGGTGGATGCCTTGGGAGCCATGGCGTTCTCGTACTCGACCTTCAGCAACTGGGACTCGGATGCCGGCGGCACCTCCGCGGGTGGCTTGGTTCCCGGTTCGGGAACCAACGTGATCTTCTCCGGAGCAAGCGCCAGCCAGCAGAGCGGCGTGGTGCTCGGCGACAGCATGACGGTCAGCACCGTCACCTTCAATGACTCCACCCCGGTCACCATTGCCGGCAGCGGCAGTCAAACCCTGAGACTCAACAGTGCCGGCACCGGTGCTGCCAGCGCCATCAGCACCAACCAGAACGCCACGATCAATGCCAACGTGTTGTTGGGCTCCAACCAGACCTGGACGACCGCCTCCGGCAAAACCCTAACCGTCGGTGGTGTGGTGTCGGGCGCGAGTTCCCTAACCAAGGCTGGCGCCGGCACGCAGATTCTCTCCGCAGTGAACACCTACAGCGGCACGACGAGCGTCACGGGCGGCACCTTGGTGGTGAGCGGCAGCGGTTCGATCAACTCGAGCAGCGGCATCACGGTCAATGGTTCCACCGCGGTGTTCATGCAGAACAGCAGCGTGGCCAACAGCCGCAGCATCACCCTGACCCAGGGCACACTGGGCGGCACGGGCACGCTCACCTCGGCGGTCACCAGCGCCTCCGGTGTCACCATCGCTCCGGGCGACCGCACGCTGGTCACTCCGGCCAAGGGGACTCTAACAATCCAGAACGCGCTGAACCTCAGCGGCGGCACGACCAACATCCGGCTCTTCAGCACGACCGAAAGCGACAGGCTGGTGCAGAGCACGACGGGAACGATCACCTTTGGCGGCACGCTCAACCTCAACGAGGCGAGCAACTTCAGCGGGACCTATGCCAGTGGCAATTCATGGGATCTGTTCGACTGGGCGGGTACGCCTACCGGCACGTTCAGCACTCTTAACCTGCCAACGCTCAGCGGCCTGACTTGGAACACCGACAACCTCTACACCACCGGCGTCATTAGCATCGCCTCAGGCAGCGGCGGTTCGCCGGCTCCGGAACTTGCCATCACCACCGCGGCCAACACCCGCGTGTTGGCCAATACCAGCAAGACGATTGCCGGTACCTACGGCAACAGCGGCACGGCTGATCTGACGGCCACGCTGACGAACAACGGCGGCACCCTGACGGTAGCCAGCTTCAGCCCCTCCGGCAGCCAGACCGTCACTGCCGGTACCACCAACCAGGCCTTCACCGGCAGCATCAGCAATGTGGGCGCGGCGGGTACGGGCAAGACGTTCAACGTCGCCTTTGACTCGGCCACCGCCAGTGGCACCCTGGATGTGGTCAACCAACGGACGTTCACGGCAGGGACCCTGAGTCTGGGCCGCGTGCTGACCGGTTCGTCCCTGAGCAGCGTGGCCTTCACGACCGCAGTGAGCACCTCGGGCGCCCATGCCGCCACCACCGACGCCACCCTCAATTCGTTCAGCGCCGGATCGCTCAGCGGCATCAGCAGCCCGAGCTTCGGCGGCACGGGTAGCTTCACCGCCGCGGCCGACACGGTGAGCGGAACACTCAGCGGCACGGTCACCGGCACGCCGGGATCTATCAGCGGATCGCTGAGCGCCTCGATCGCGGATGAACTCGCGGGCACCTCGACCGTTACCGGGCTGGTCACAGTCACGGGCACGGCGGTCGCCGACCGTGCGGTATCGGGCATTGCCGTGGATCTGGGTGATATCGGCCGCCGTCTGGCTGGTTCGAACCTCAGTCTGACGGGTCAGACGCTCAGCTTCAGCAGCACCGGATCTAACAGCACATTGACTGACGTCACCATCGGCGGCACCACCTATGATGGCACGACCACCACTGGCACGCTGGCCAGCCAGAGTGCGGGCATCACCGGGGTTGCCGGCAGCGGCACAGCCACCATCTCGGTGGCCCCAGCGAATGCTGAGACAAACTTCAGCTACACGCCCGCCACTCTAACGAGCGCGAGCTACACCGCCACGGCGGTCAACCAGCGGACGTTCACCAGTCCCTCCAACATCGCCTTGGGCCGGGTGTTGCTCAGCACCGCGGTGCCGACCGGCCAGAGCGCGGATGTGACCAGCACAGGTCAGAGCCAAGCCACCACCGCAGACTCGACCTTGGCGGCTTATGCCGGCAGCGCGATCAACGGCTTGTCGCTCGGCGGCGGCCCGACCTTGTTTGATGGCACGACGACCAGCGCGACCTACACGCTCACCGGCACGCTGAGCGGCACGGCCGGCAGCGCGGTGGGTGGCAGCTTCGGCCTCAACGCCACGGATGAATTCAGCAATGCGCTGACCAATGTGGCGAGCGTGTCGTTCACCGGCACGGCAGTGGGCGCACGTACAGTGACGGCTCCCGGCAGCACGGATCTGGGTACGTACCATGCCGGCGCGGCGGTCAGCGTCACATCTAACAATACCGGTGGCACCTACGGCGGTGGCACCGGCGTGCATGCCGACACCGAAGATGCGACCCTGAGTTACAGCGGCACGGCGGATGCCAACGGCATCAATCTCAACACCGGCGACACCACCCTGAGCACGGCCACCGGCACCCGCAGCTTCACCGGCACGGCGGCAGTCAGTTCGTCCGGCGGCAGCTTCAGCGTGGGTGTCTCACGCGAGTTGTCCGGCGCGGCGTCGTCTATCAACGTGGACTACACCATCGCAGTGTACTCGGGCGACATGGTCTGGGGCGGCACGACGGGCGCCACTTGGGGCACTAACAGCAACTGGAGCGACGCGACGAGTGGCGGCGCGCAAGTGGCACCCGGCTTGGACGCCGGCTACGCGGGGTCGGACATCGCCACGTTTGGCGCCACCTCCGGCAGCGTGACGGTCAATCTTGGCAGCGCGGCACCCAGCGTCAATCAGGTCGTCTTCAACGGCACCGGCAGTTACACGCTGGCCCAGGGCGGCTCTAACAGCCTAACCCTGGCAGGCGGTTCGGCCAAGATCAGCTCTGCCGGCACGCAGGCGATCAGCGCGCCGGTCATTCTGGC
>CAIKDP010000292.1 GCA_903826205.1 Akkermansiaceae bacterium | reverse complement strand
GCTGGCATCAAGGCAGCTCGGGTAGTGGTGGATGCGCGAGAACGCCACCTGCTTCTTCATCTCCCCGTCTAACAATGCGGCGAAGGTGTTGGCATATTTGCCGAGGTTTTTCCAATACGCCTCCACCACCGTCTTGCGGTCACCGGCATTTTGGCTGATGCGGTATTTGAGATAGTTGTTTTCGTTGAGCAATACCTTGGTACCGTCGGCGAGGGTGACCTCGGCGCGCGGCATGTCCACGTTGTTGAGCAGGCCGGAGACCTTGGACGGGGTGTCGGTGAAAAGTCCCATTTGGGCGACGATGCTTTGTTCCCTTTGCGGGAGGATGTGTTCCTTGCTGCGGAGGGTTTTTTCCAAATGGAAGCGATATGGGACGAGCCGGGGTTCGGCCTTGAGACAGGCGGCCACCTGCGTCTCGCCGAGTTGCACGATGTCTGGGGCGAGAAAGGCGGTTTGCGTGCCAAAACGCACGGCCAGGTTCTGGAACTCCGTTTGCATCCGGATGTAGGCCGGGTTGGTTAGATCCATGTCGCTCTGCAGGCGGGCATAGGCATAGAGCCGCTCGCCGCGCTCGTTGAATGCGTAGACCTTGTCCAACATATCCGCGGTGGTCGCCGGCGAACGGGTCCAGTCTTTGGCCAGGCCCTCGACCGCTGCGGCGAGCTTCGCCAGTTCTTCAAACTCGCTGCGCCACGCAGCCTCATCCTTGAACAAGTCGCTGACGTTGAACTTGAACGCCTCGGGCACCTGGGCGCGCTCGGTTTGCGCATAATCCGGGATGACGGGTGCCGCGGGAGGTTCGGCGGCGGGCAGGCTGCCGGTGAGGGCGGCGATGAGCCGCAGGGTGCGGAGTGGGTGCATGGGCATGAAGATCGCCATAATTTGGGGAATGGCAATGGTTGAAGTGACGATTTTGCCGCTGGAGTAGTCCGCACAGTCCCCTGTGCGGTCTTCATGCAGGGCGTGGTGCCGGCGCATGTGACCTAGCAGGTTCATAGAATCCTTCCCTTTTCAGTGGTGAAAATTTTCTCCGCACTTCCCCACCGCCATGCAACCCAGGCACCACAGATTTTTGAACAGAAGGAAACAAGGGCAACAGAGAGAAATTCAAAGGGTGGATGTCCCATCCTGAACCACCAAAATCCATCGCCATTGGCTCGCGCCGGCCGGCTCCAATGAACCCTCCGATTCCTCCGTTGCCTTCTGTTCAAATTCTTCTCTTCAAATCCGCCCCGCAAATCCCTCAAACCCCAACCTCCTGCCACAAGTCTATCACTCTACCGAATTTCCTGCCTCCCCGCATCCCCCGGTTTTCCCTCACTCTTTTGCCACCGGCACGATGGCCACCTGGTGGGGCTTGATGACGAGCGCCTGGCGGATGGCTGCGTCATACCTGGGCATTTCGGCCAGGCGTTTGGCGAGGGCGGCGGCGCGCTGGGCCTCGATCTGGGCCTCCATCTCCTTGCGGTTGTCGACGAAGTCCGGGATGCTGCTGCCAGCCAACACCACGCCGCGGAAGATCTGGTCATGGAAATAACTGTTCTTGGCATTGACAGCGGCGGCGAGCGCCTTGATCTGGGCCGCGACGGGACCGACCTTCAACGCGGCGGCGGCGAGGTTAACGCCCTCGGCGAGGGTTGCCGCGGAATACTCGGCCACCTTGGCCCCGTCTAACCGAATCTCATACTGGCCCGCCCTGAGGCCGGTGACTTGCAGCCGGTAATCGTTCATCTCCTCGAGGATGGGCGTCCATTGCAAAATCGCTTCGGCGCCTTCGGGGAAATACGGCAACGCCGCGTCCTGGCGCGTGAACTCGATGGCCCCACCGACGCCGGTGGCCAGGTCGGAGATTTCGCAGTGTTGGGCGTCGATGACTTCGAGCGCGGCCGCATCAATCTCCGCGGCCGACACCAGGGACGGAAATTTCAAGCCCTTGAGAATGGCCGCAGCCATCACGGCCTGGCCGGGCGGGCCGGGGTGGATCACATCGCCGCCGGTGACGCGGTTTTTGGGATTGGCCGCGCGGGCCTTGTCCAGAACTAACAGATAGGGATGGAACTGGTCCACAAACGTGGCCTTGTTCGTTTCCGCGAACTCCTTGATGGCCGCCGAAAATTTTTCCAACTTGCTGGAAAACCCTTCGAGCGCGGGACCATCCTCGGACTTCTCCACGGGCTGGGGAGTCAACAGCGCCAGCCGGATCTTGTTGTTGTTGGCTTGCTCCGTGATGCCCTGCAGGCCGGTCAGGAAGTGCTTGAGCGAGCCCTCGGCATCGTTCATGCCGAAGTCCACGGTCATGGCGGTCGGTTGGTGGGCCAGCACATCGCGCTTGAAGCGCGCGCTGCCACCGGGCGCGGTGTCGCCGCCAATGCCGGCATTGCGGAATGTTAGATTCCAGCCAGGGAAGCGGGTGAGGGTCCACATTTCCACATAGCTGCTGTGCAGGTGTTGTTCGGTGATGCTATCGCCCAGCATCACGATGCGGTCGCCATCGCGGAAGAAGAACCCGGTCGCCGGTTTGTCGGCCGCGAGTGCTCCGCCGATCAGGGGGAACAAGGCGGTGATCCATGTCGCTTTCATCAGTTGTATGTTCATTGGTGAGTGGTTGCCGGGTTCCTCGGCGGCGGGTGGCGGCGCGGCATGCGCCTGCTGCGGCGCAGCAATCCGCGGTCCGATCGGACATCGGGATTGTCGCGTCAGGTGTTGCCGAGTTCGTCGGCGCGGCGGGTGGCGGCGCCGACGGCGGCGATGAGGGCGGAGCGCAGGCCGAGGCGTTCGAGTTCGGCCAGGCCGGCGATGGTGGTGCCGCCGGGCGAGGTGACCTTGTCCTTGAGGACGGCCGGGTGCTCGTGGGTATCGAGAACCATGGCGGCGGCCCCCAGCGCCGTCTGCGCGGCGAGCTTGAGCGCATCGGCCCGCGGCAAACCCGCCCGCACCCCGCCATCGGCGAGCGCTTCGATGACCAGATAGATATAGGCCGGCCCGCTGCCGGACAAGCCGGTGACGGCATTCATCAGGCGCTCGGGCACCTCGATGGCGAGTCCGACCGCCGCCAGCAACGCTTGCGCGGTGGCGGCATCGGCGGCGGTGGCACGGGTGCCGAGACAATAGCCGGCAGCGCCCTTGCCGACGAGGGCCGGGGTGTTAGGCATGGCACGGATGAGGCGGAAAGTGTCCGGTGAGGCGGCTTCCAAGGCGGCCAGGGTGATGCCTGCGGCGATGGAAATGACCAGCCGTGGTTGGCCGGCGGCGGCCGTGGCCGCCTCGCGCAGGGCGGCCGGGATGTCCTGCGGCTTGGTGCAGAGGAGGATGACTTCGCAGGTGCGGGCAAGGTCCGCTGCGCCGGTTGTGACGGTGGCCCCGGTGGCTTGGGAGAAGGCCTCGCGCGAGGCGGGCGCGGGGTCGCAGCCGAGGATTTCCGCGGCGCTGAGGACGCCGGCCCGAATCGCGCCCTCCACGAGGGCGGTTCCCATTTTGCCACAACCGATGATGCCGAGGTGCATGCGCGGAGCTTATCCGGACGGGCGGGCGCTGGCCAGCGTCATTTTGCTTGGAGATTCGGGCGGGTCGTGAAAGGCTCACCGCATGCAGGCATGGATGCTGATAGGGATGGTCGCCGGACTTAGCGGCTGGGCGCTGGGCAAAGATCTGCCCGCGCTCGAAGACGCGATTCCCCCAGCGGTCAAGGCGCTCGGTGAGCCGACCCGCGTGGTTTTCCACAACGGCTTGAAGCTGGCGGTGACGGCCGCCAATGACGAGGCGCAGGCGGCGGTCAACCAGGGGCTCAATCATCTGCACGGAGGCTGGGAATTCGAGGCGAGCCGGCATTTTGCGGTGGCCATGCGCAAGGATCCGCAATGTTTGTTGGCACACTGGGGGATGGTGATGTCCCTGTTGGTGCCCGGCCCGGAAACCGGCAAGGCGCGCAATGCGGCGGCGGAACGCATGCTGGAATTGTTAGAACAAGGGCAGGGCAGTGATCTGGAACGCGGCTATGCCTATGGCCTGGTCAAATACCTCGATGAGGGGCCGGAGTCGGCCGCCGCCGCCTTTCGCAAGGTGGCGAAAAAATTTCCGAATTCGATTCAAGCCGGGGTGTTTGGGGCGTTGTTCGGGCGCACCGGCTATGATGAAACCGGCGGGATCACCCCCGGTGAGCAACAAGCCGAAGATGACCTGACGACCCTGATGAAAGAGCATCCGGAGAGCCCGCTGCCGCTCCATGCGCTGTTGACCATCCGGGCGGAGGCCCCGGATCTCACCCCCTCGCTGGAGTTGGCCCGCAAGCTGTGCCGGATGGTGCCGGATTACCCGCCGTATCTGCATCTGCTGGGCCATTATGAATGGCGTTGTGGCGGACAAGCCGCGGCGGTCGCCGCCTTCGGCCGGGCCGTCGCGCTCTATGATCAGTGGATGAAATCCAACAAAATATCCGTCGCCGATAGCCCGGAATGGGTGAAGGCGGAGTGTTACCGCGTGGTGGCACTGGCCTCGAAAGGGGCGTACGACCCCGCTCTAACCGCCGCCAGGCAATTGGCCGCCACGCCACTGCCCAAGGAGCGCTACTCATCCGCCGGGGCGAGGATGTTGCTGTGGGAAGCCAAGACCCTTGGCGCGCGCGTGCTCATGCGGCGCGGCAAACCCGGGGATGCGGCGTTGGCCCTGGCCGCCTTGCCCAAGCCCGAGGCTCTCAAACCCTATCATAACGAATGCCTCGCCTATTGGTGGATTGACGGGATGCGCCTGGTGCTCGAAACCCAGCGCTTGCTCGAAGACGGCAAATCCGCGGATGCCAGAAAGGCCGCGGATACCCTGGCCTTTCATGGGGAGCAGATGGCCAAGGCCCAAACCGTGGCTAACAACGGAGGCGAGCGCTCGGCATGGACGCGCGCGTTTCACGCCATGGAGGTGCTCGCCAGCGATATCCGCGGGCGTTTCGCCCTGGCCGGCCCGAAAAACATCCGCGGCACGGCTTACAATTGGTACCGCTCCGCGGCCGACCGCCAACGGCCGGCAGTGATGCTCTATCCGCCGGTGGTGTTGTCCCCGATGGCCTCGCGGCTTGGCTATTTCCATCTGTTGGAAAGCCAGCCGGACAAGGCGATCGAGGCTTTCAATGAGGCGCTGGTGGCGTTTCCCAACGACAGCGAGGCCTTGCAGGGCTTGCAGCGGGCGTATGAGGCGGCCAAACAAGCCGACAAGGCCGCCGCGGTCGCGCAGAAAATCAAGCTCCTCAAGGAGCCGTGACGGGCGCGGTCACGCGGCTGAATAAGGAGTCACGACATTCTTGTCGTGTCCTCATGAGGAGTAAGGATGAGGGTGAATAGACGACAGGAATGTCGTCACTCCTTATCATGCGCGGGTCTTCCACGGGCCATTCTCCTTTTTGAAGACTCCGGCTGGAAGCACGCACCCACGGGCGCCTCGCCTAACGCGCGGCCTTGGGGGTTTTGAAAAACGTCTCGACTTCGGCGAGTGGGCGGGTGTTGAGAATGTCCTGGCGGCGGAGCCAGCCTTTACGGGCGAGGCGCACGCCGAGGCCGATATGATGGAGGCGGGCGGTGGAGTGGGCGTCCGGATTGATCGAGCAGAGCACGCCCTTGTCGCGGGCACGCTTCCACCAGCGCCAGTCCATGTCCAACCGCAGCGGGCTGCAATTGAGCTCGATGAGGGTGCGCGTCTCCGCCGCGCAATCGATGATCATCGCGTGATTGACGGCATAGGCGTCGCGCCTGAGCAGCAGGCGTCCGCTGAGGTGGCCGAGCATGGTGACGTGCTCGTTTTCCATGGCACGGCAGAGCCGGCGGGTCATCTCTTCTTCGGTTAGATCGAAGATGTTGTGCACGGAGGCGACGCAGTAATCGAGCTTGGAAAGCAGGTCATCGGCGAAGTCGAGGCTGCCGTTGCGGAGGATGTCCACCTCGGTGCCGGCGAAGATGCGGAACTCCGGGTGTGCGGCGTTGAGTTTGGCGATGGCGGCGACCTGATCCAACAAGCGCCCCTCGTCCAGGCCGTTGGCGATGAAGGTGGACTTCGAGTGGTCGGCGATGCCGAGGTAGTCGAGGCCCATGTCGATGGCTTCCGCGACCATGGCCTCGAGGGTGTCCAGACCGTCGGAGGCGGTGGTGTGGTTGTGAAAGGTGCCGCGCAGGTTGGAGAGTTCGACGAGTTTTGGCAGTGTGTGGTCCGCGGCGGCCTCGAGCTCGCCGCGGTTTTCGCGCAATTCCGGTTCGATGAAATCGAGGCCGAGCGCGTGATAGATGTCGGCTTCCTCGTGGACTTCGGGGGTGGTCGCGGGCGCGCCCTCCGCGGTGGCGGTGAAGCCGTACTCGTTGAGCGAGAGTCCGTGGGTGCGGGCGCGGGCGCGGAGCGCGACGTTGTGCTCCTTGGAGCCGGTGAAGTATTGCAGGGCGAACGGGAATTGCTTGTTAGAAACGGCGCGCAAGTCGCATTGCAGGCCGTTGTGGAGGCGGACGGACGCCTTGGTTTCGCCGCAGGCAATGATGGCGGCCACCTGCGGCAGGGTGGTGAAGTCCTCGCACACGAGCGCCGGGGATTTGGTGGCGACGAGGAAATCCAGGTCATGCACGGTCTCCTTGGCGCGGCGGAAGGACCCGGCGACGGCACAGCGCGAGATTTCCGGGTGCAGGCGCAGCGTGTCTAACATCTCAGTGACGAGCGGGGTGACGGCACCGAGGGTGAAGGCCCCGGCGAAGGTGTCGCGCCGGGCGATGGCGTCGAGGATATTGGCCTGGGTTTTGGCGCTGAAGCCCGGGAGGGTGGCGACTTTGCCGGCATCGCAAGCGGCCTTGAGCTCGGCGATCGAACGGATGACCAGCAAGGTATAGAGGGCTTTGACTTTTTTCGGGCCCAGGCCTTGGAGTTCGAAGAGGTCGAACAAGCCGGGCGGGAACTCCGCGCGGAGGTGCTGATGGAATGGCAGGATGCCGGTGCGGGCGAGGGCGTGGAGTTTGTCGCGCAAGGCTTCGCCGATGCCCTTGATGCCGGTGAGTTGGTTGCTGGCGGCGAGCTGGACGATGTCGCCAGCGAAGTTGCGGACGGTTAGCGCGCCCTGGCGGTAGGCACGGATTTTGAACGGGTTCTCGTCCTTGAGTTCCAGCAGCAAGGCGATTTCCTCAAGAACGTCGGCGAGTAATTCGCGGGTCATGGAAGTTAGATCACATCCCCGGCAGGCCGAGGCCGCCGGTGAGTTTTTTCATTTCCGCGGCGGCGTGGTCCTTGCCCTTGGCGATGGCTTCCTGAACGCCCTTGAGGACGAGTTCTTCGAGAAACTCGGCGTCGGAGGGGTCGATGACCGATGGGTCGATCTTGATAGAAAGGACATTGCCGTCGCAGGTGGCCGTGACCTTGACCTTGCCGCCGCCGACCGCGGCGTCCACGGTTTGGGTGGCGAGTTGTTCCTGTTTGGCGGCGAGCCCGGCTTGCATTTGCTGGGCTTGTTTCATGAGTTTGGCAATGTTCATAAGTGGGTCAGTTGAGGATTTTCGCTTCGAATTTTTCAAGGGCGGCTTGAATGAGCGGGTCGCTGTGGAACGCGTCTTCCGCGCCGGGTGCCGGCGCGGGCGCGGGCACCGGGGTGGGGACGCTCTCCTGCCACGGGGGGGGCTCAGGCGGCGCGGGGGGTTCGCTGGCCTCGGGCGCGGCGGCTATCAGGGAATCCAAACTGAGAATGCCGGAGGCCGTGGGCTTGAGCTTTTCCACCACCGGTGCGGGCGCGGGGGCGGGGGTCGGCGCGGGTAAGGGTAAGGGCGCGGGCGTTTCCTCGACGATGCTGCTGAGTTCCGGCTCAGGTGTTAGAGTCGGCGGAGCTTCGGCCACCGGCGGGGCGGGCGGTGCGGGTGCTGCCGTGGCCTGCGCGGCGGCCTGTGGCCCGGTGCCGAGGCAGTCGGCCCCCTGGGTCAGGATTTTGATGACATCGGTGATGCGCATTTCACCGAGGGTTTGAATCGCCTTGATGATGCCGAGCTCGAAGTGGAGGCGCTTGTTAGTCGCCCATTTCATGCGGCCTTCGGTGTCGGCAAACCCGTCGATGGCGGCCAGGATGCGGTCGGGCTGATAGCTGCCGCCGGCGGCCATCAGGCTGGTCCACAGCGGGGCGGGGATGCCCTCGCCGTCGGCCGACGGGTCGAGCTTGGCGACCAGCAACGCGCGCAGGCAGCCGATGAGTTCGCCGAGGAGTTGCGAGAGGTCGCGGCCGGTTTCGGCTTCCTTCTGGACTAACGAAAGCGCGGCCGGGGTGTCGCGGCTGAGCAGAGCGGCGGTGAGGGCGGCGACTTTTTCGCGCGATGTGAAGCCGAAGACATCGAGCACATCGGCCTCTTGGATGGTGTTGCCGCAGAAGGCGACGAGCTGGTCGAGCATCGACTGGGCGTCCCGCATGCCGCCGTCGGCACCCTTGGCGATCGCCCAGGCGGCGGTTTCATCCAGGCTGATGGCTTCGGCTGTGGCAATATGCAGCAGGTGCCTGGCAATGGTCTCGGTGGGGATGGGCCGCAGGTCAAAACGCTGGCAGCGCGACAGGATGGTTGGCAGGATTTTGTTAGCCTCGGTGGTGGCGAAGATGAATTTCACATGCGGTGGCGGCTCCTCGAGGGTCTTGAGCAACGCGTTGAAGGCCGCGTTGCTGAGCATGTGCACCTCGTCGATGTAATAGATCTTGAATTGCCCGCAGGCCGGGGCAAAGCGCACCGACTCGCGCAGGTCGCGGACCTGTTCGACGCCGTTGTTAGAGGCGCCGTCGATTTCGAGCACGTCGAGCGAGCGGCCTTCGGCGATTTCGATGCAGATCGGGTCGTCCGGGTTGAAGTCGATTTTCGGGCCGCCCGGGCAGTTGAGCGCCTTGGCGAGGATGCGCGCGGTGGAGGTTTTGCCGGTGCCACGGGGGCCGACGAACAAGTAGGCGTGGGCAAGGCGCTTTTGGGCGATGGCATTGCGCAGCGTCCTTACGACGTGGTCCTGACCGAGGACATCGTCGAAGGTTTTGGGGCGGTATTTACGGGCAAAGACCTGATAGCTCACGCGCCGAGTGTAGGGATGCGCGCGGGTTTGTCATGGCTCAGTTTTGAGGAAATGGAAAAAATTCGGGGTGGAGCGGGGAATCCGGGCCGAATACCTGGTCCCCAACCCTCGTGGTTCCCATGCTGCGACGCTTGAGGAGCGACGACATTCCTGTCGTCAGGCGGAAGGGCTGCCCATGAGCAGAATTGCACCATGCATCCGCTCCCACCACAAGAATGTGGTGGCTCCTTATCGCTTCCGCGCCACACTTAAGGAGTGACGACATTCCTGTCGTCAGGCGGAAGGGCTGCCCATGAGCAGAAT
Organism: Akkermansiaceae bacterium; assembly: GCA_903826205.1. Taxonomy (GTDB): domain Bacteria; phylum Verrucomicrobiota; class Verrucomicrobiia; order Verrucomicrobiales; family Akkermansiaceae; genus Luteolibacter. Next base: position 7,496 of record CAIKDP010000292.1, on the reverse strand, counting down.
TGCACCATGCATTCGCTCCCACCACAGGAATGTGGTGGCTCCTTAGCGCACCCACGCGGGGAATGGGGGCGGATGGGGGTTGATGGCCGGCGCGATTCTGCTACGCTTCGGCGCATGGGCGATGCACGCAGAACACCGGGTGGCAGATTGCGCTGGCCGTCAATCCGCCAGCACGAGGGATTTTCCTGGCGGCGGGCGGGAGGCTTGGCCTTGGCCGTGGCGGTGATCGGCGTTTTTTTCACCGCGCTGCCGGCCAAGCTCAAACGCGGCCTGAGGGGTATCTTCGCGCCCAAACCCGTGGTGATAGCGGTCGATGAGGCTGACCTCCGGCGGCAAATCGAGGCGCGCTTGCGCGCCGAGATGGAGGAAAAATTGGCGACGGAACTCGCCGCGTTGCGCAAAGCCGCGGAACCCGCCACCAAGAAGGAGGTGGAAAAAGACGAGACCCTGGAGGCGCAGCCGCCGATGATGGTCAGTGTGCCCGGCGCGGTGACCGACGTGCGGCAATTGCGCTCCGGCATTCCCTTCAAGACCGAGATCAAGTTCGAGAAAGGCGGCATCGCTTCCAAGGAACGGTTGGATGCGGCCAGCTATGCCGCGTTCTATCAACTCAGCCTGCGCGTGCCGACCCCGGCCAGGACGATGGCCGAACTGGAAGGCTCAAACGCCAAACTCTCAAAACTGCTGCCCGGCTTGCCCGCGCTCGTCGCCAAGGCGGAGGTCTCCGGGTGGTATCAAAAGTTGTATGAGAACAAAATGGCGCGCATCCGCAAGGACGCGACCTCGCTGAACGAGATTCTAACAAAGCATAACCTCTACGACTGTGAGACCCTGCTCAATCTGCGCGCGGAAACCGGGCGCTGCGTGTTGTTCATGCAGGCGGACATGGATGTGGTCTCGGATGGGTCCGACGGCGACCGCCTGCCGGTGATGCCGGAGGCCATTGTCGATTCGACCAACTACCAGCCATTCACCAGCTACGGCTGGCCCAAGCGGGGCGCGGTGCCCAACCCGATGGTGGCCGGATGGGAGCGCCGGATCAAGGGTGCGGAAAAAGAACTGGCGGACCGGGCGACGGTTGCGGACCGCAAAAAATGGCTGCGCGAGCGCATCGCCTATCTCAAGCGCGGCGTGGCGGATCTCAAATGCCGCAGTTTTCTCATCGCGGAACATGACCCGTTCATCGTCGTCCCGGTGCCCATGCTGGCGGCGCAAAATGACCCCTTCGCCCCCAAAGCCGGGGATTTCGCCGTGGTGATCCACGGCGAAATCCTCTATCCCGCGATTGTCGGCGACGGCGGGCCGACCTACAAGGTGGGCGAGGCGTCATTGCGGATGGCCCAACAAATCAATCCGCGGGCGCTTTCTAACAACCGTCCGGTGTCGGATTTGAAAGTGAGTTATGTGATCTTTCCCGGCAGCCATGAGGCGGAGCGCGGACCGCCGGATTACGCCAAGTGGCGTCAACGTTGCCACGAGCTGCTCAATGAAATCGGCGGACTCGGCCAAGGCTGCGCGCTGTTCGAGTGGCAGGACAGCCTGCCCAAGCCGCTGCCGCCAGCAGGGGTGCCGCCGCCAGCAGGGGTGCCGCCGCCGCTGGTGCCGCCACCCGCTGCGCCGCCGGTTGTTGCGCCCACGCCGCAATCCGCCACGCCAATCGTGCCTGCGCCGCCACCCTGAGGATGGCGGCGGCTTGAGACCACCGCAAGCTGACGCATCGCGCATGGCATCGACGCGCCCTGAGAGCTTCAATTCGCGCCTGCCAGCCGGGCACCCGGCTTGACCCGGCGCCTGCAAAATTCCCAAGAATATCCTTGGAGTCGCGGGGCAGGCCGGTATGCTCCGAGGCAGGCAATTTCCCAACAGAAAATTATGAAAATCGAAAATCAAATGGATCGGCGGCGGTTTCTAGGCGGAGTGATCGCGGCGGCGGTGGCGCCGCAATTCATTCCCAGCCGGGTGCTCGGGGGTGAGACCGCGCCCAGCCGGAAAATCCAGCTCGGTCACATCGGCACCGGCGGCCAAGGCTGCGGCTTGTTGCGCAATTTCCTTTCGGTGGAGGATGCGGTGAGCGTGGCGGTGGCCGATCCCTATCAACAACACCGCGAGCGGGCGGGCGGCATGATCAAGGGGGCTCAAAAGCATGAGCCGAAGCTCTACAATGATTTCCGTGAGTTGTTAGCCGACAAGACCATCGACGCGGTGGTCATCGCCACACCCGATCACTGGCATGTGCCGATCGGCCTGGCAGCGGTCAAGGCGGGCAAGGATGTCTATATCGAAAAGCCGCTCGGTCACACGCTCAACCAAAACCGGGCGATGCTGGCGGCCTGCCAGAAACACAAGCGGATTTTCCAGTATGGCACGCAACAGCGCAGCCAGGAGTTGCTCAAGCGCGGCATCGAGTTGGTGCTCAACGGTTACATCGGCGATTTGCAGCGCATCGACGTGTGGGCGCCGGCGGGTATCGGCGGCGGCTCGCTCGATGAAATCCCGGTGCCGGCCGGTATCGACTACGACCTTTACATCGGGCCCGCGCCGATGAAGCCGTGCAGCAAGGACCGGATCACAAGCCCCGGGTCTTGGTATTGCTCGGATTACGCGCTGGGCTTCATCGCCGGTTGGGGTGCCCACCCGCTCGACATCGCAATCTGGGGTTTGGACTACGATCAAAAAGGTCCGGCCAAATTCCGTGGCAAGGGGGATTTTCCGACACCCAATGCCTTGTTCAACACCTGCGCCACCTGGGATGTGGAGATCGAATTTGCCGGCGGCCTGCCGATGCATTTCATGAGCGACAACCACGCGCAACCGATTGTGACCAAGTATCGCAAAAATTTCGAGGGCGACGGCACGACCTTCTTCGGCTCCAAGGGCTGGGTGAGCCTGAGCCGCGGCGGCTGCGATGCCAGCAACCCGGACTGGCTCAAACTGCGCGAGTGCGAAGGCACCAAACGCGTGCTCTATCACAACCGCTATTACAAATCGTTCGTGGATTCCGTGCGCGACCGCTCGCCGTCCATCGCGCCCATCGAGGACGCGGTGCGCTCGGACGCGCTGAGCCACCTGTCGTTGCTGGCTATCAAGTCCGGCGGCGAAGTGGTCTGGGACCCGCAGGCGTACCGCATCGTGTCGCCGGAGCCGCTCAACGCGCAGATGACCTGCGAAGTGCGCGGCGCCTGGGAGCAGAGCTGATCGCCGGATGAATCGCATCGATGCCACTCCGCCCGCTTGGGGTGCGTGCCAGCCTGCGGGTTGGAAAGCTTGTTGGTTGCGCTTGCTGCACGCACTGCCAACGGGTGCGGCGTGGCGGCGGCTCGCGCTGTGGCTGCGCAAACCGCTGAAGAATGCGTTAGGCCCGTGGGTGGATGTCGAAGTCTGGGGGCTCAGGCTGCGGTTGCGCGGGCGCGGCAATCTATCCGAACAGCGGCTGATTTTCATGCCCCAATTCCTCGACGCCGCCGAACGCCTGGCCATCGCCGAGGCACTCAAGGACGGCGGCGTGTTTTTCGATATCGGGGCCAACGCCGGCGTCTATGCCTTGTGGGTCGGCTCGCGGCGGGTGGCCGGCACCCGCATCGAGGCCTTTGAGCCGGACCCGGACCTCTGCGCGTCGCTGCGCTTCAACTTGCACACCAACGGCCTCGACGCCGTGCACCTCCACGCCACGGCGCTCGGCCGGGAGGGCGGCCGCGTGACCCTGGTTTCCGGCGCGGGCAACAAGGGGGAAAACCGCATCGATGCCTCACCCGCCGCCGCCGGGGTGACGGTGGACATCACCACTTTGCCGCGCTTCCTCGCCCGCGCCGGCATCGAGCGCATCGATGCCATGAAAATCGACATCGAGGGCCACGAGCCGGACGTGTTGGAACCGTTGTTTGCGGAAACCCCGCGCACGCTATGGCCACGACTGTTAGTCTGCGAGGTTGTCCATGACGCCGGTAACCGCCTCGCGACGCTTCTAGCAGATAATGGCTATCAACTGGCAGGCCAGGGCCGCCTCAACGGCATCTACCGTCTCCAACCATGACCTCGCCTATCCCGTCAGCCGTACCCCGCGTGGTCGTGCTCGGCGACACTCGCGACCTCCACCACCACGGCTGCGAGGCGGTGTTGGCCCAATTGCTCAAAGGTCTGGCGGACATTGGCATGCCCGCCGACACGGTGATCGCGGGCTTCGATTGGCAGGCGCAGACTGAGGAATGTCTGTCCGCCGCCCTGGTCGTCATCAATGGCGAAGGCGCCCTTCATCACGACCGGCCCGTGGTCCACTCCGTGCTCGAGCTGGCCGCCCGGCGGCGCGCGTTAGGTCGCCCCACCGCGCTCGTCAACAGCTCGTGGTTTGCCAATGCCCCGGCGGCCACGCGCCGCTTGGCCGACTTTGACTTGCTAGGTCTGCGCGACCCGGTCAGCCGTGAGGAAGCCGCCGCGGTAGGCGTGACCTCCCTCGATGCCCCCGACCTCGCCATCCGCGAGGCGTGCCAGCGCCGCCCCACCGCCCCGCCCGCCCCGGGCCCGTTCATGGTCAGCGACTCGACGCGGCCCGAGTTGACCCGCACCTTGCGACGCCTGGCGCGGCGGCGCGGGTGGACATATCTGCCGGTCCTCTATCCACCGACGCAACCGCGGCCCGGTGCCAAGTCCCGCAAAATTTGGAAAAAAACCCGCATGGCACGGCTCCTCGGGCCGCTCGCGGTGTGGTTGATGCCACCGCGCTATCATGCGCATCTGGTGGGTGCGCCCGACCTCGCCGCCTATTGCCACGCGCTGGCCGGCACCGGCGGCGTGGTCACCGGCCGCTTCCACACCGCCTGCCTCTGCCTCGGCTTGGGCGTGCCGGTGCTGGCGGTCCAATCCAACACGCCGAAAATCGCCGCGCTGCTCGCCGATGCCGGATTGGATCCGGCCAAGCGCATGGTCGAGCCGGCGGCGCTGGCCACCCTGACCAGCGTGCCACCCTACACCCCGGAAGAACTCGCCGCGCTGGACCGGTTCCGCAGCGTATCCGAGGTCCGCTTCCAACAGCTTTTTTCGCGTTTGCGCGCCTTGCTGCCGCCGGATGCCTGAGCCATGATTCCACAGGCTTGCCTAAGCCCGCCTTTTACCCGCATCCTCGCTTCCCGCCATGAACGTATTCAGTTCCACCCTCCGCCGGATCTCCCGCCAAGCCGGCTATACCCTGAGCCGTTGCCAGAAAGCCAACGGCTATCCGCTGGATTTCACCGCCGAGGACATCGCTCTCATCGAGGCCGTCAAACCCTACACCATGACCACTCCCGAGCGCATCCACGCGCTCATCCACACGCTCGAATACCTCCACACAAACCGGATCGATGGCGACATCGTCGAGTGCGGAGTCTGGCGCGGCGGCTCGATGATCGTCGCCGCCCAAACCCTCGCCCGGCTCGGTGATACCTCCCGCACACTCTGGCTCTACGACACATTCGAGGGCATGACCGCGCCCACCGAGCACGACGTTTCCAACAAGGGCACCAAGGCGGCCGACAAATTCAAAAAGCGCCAGACCAGCGCCGACAGCTCCACCTGGTGCTACGCCTCACTCGAGGAGGTCACCGCCAATGTCACCGCCACCGGCTACCCGCAAGAGAAAATCCGCTTCGTCAAAGGCAAGGTCGAAGACACCCTGCCTGCCCAGGCACCGGCGAAGATTGCGCTTCTCCGTCTGGATACCGACTGGTATGAATCGACCTTGCACGAATTGACCACGCTGTATCCGCGGCTGAGTGTGGGCGGGGCGTTGATCATCGACGACTATGGCGATTGGTCGGGCGCGCGCAAGGCGGTGGACGAGTATTTGTTGCGGGAGGGGATCCGGTTTCATTTGGGACGGATTGACGACAGTGCGCGGCTTGGGATCAAGCAGGCGTGAAGGGTTTTGAGGAAAGCCAGCCATGCATGTTCTCATTCTTGACGAAGGGCGTGCCGGCCATCGCAACCAATCGCGGGCGGTGGTCATGGCCCTGCGCCGGTCCTTTCCGGTGGAGGAGAGCGTGGGCCTGTGCAAATTGCGGTTGGGGGTGTGGCAGCGGCCGTTGCGGTGGTGGCTCAACCGGCGCGGTGGGCGCTTGCCGCTGGCGTGGTTCGGATTTTTTTACAAGGGCGACGGCATTCCAGCCGCGGTGCCCGATTTGATCGTGTCGGCCGGCGGCAGCACGGTCCACGCGAACGTCTGGCTGGCACGCATGTTAGGTTGTCCCAACTTGTTTTGCGGGGAAATCCGCGGTCTGCGGCCGGACTTGTTCCAAGGCATCATCAGCGCCTATGATAGCCACGCCGGGAAATCACCCTACCTGATAGCGCCGACCCCGGTGCCCATTGATCCGGGGGGGCTGGCGGAAAAGGCGCGGGACTTGCGTAAGCGCGAGGGTCTCGGGGAAGCCCGTTGCTGGAGTTTGCTCGTTGGCGGCGACGGTGCAGGCTACCGCTACACCGAACAAGACTGGCGGGAATTGGCGGCGGCCATGACAAAACTCGCGGCGAGCCACTCCATCCGCTGGCTGGTCACCACGTCGCGGCGCAGCGGCGCGGTGGCGGAGGACGTTCTAACAAAATACCTGCCGCCGCAGATCGTGGCCGCCGCCGCCTACGCCGGCAAGGGGCAGGGGCAGGTTGGCTACCATGAAATCCTCGGCGCGGCGGAGCGGCATTTTTGCACTGAAGACAGCCACATGATGATTTCCGAGGCGATAGCCAGCGGCAAGCCGGTGGTAACATTGCAACCCGCCTGTTTCCATACCGACCCGTCCAACCGCCATTTTCTCGAAATTTACCAACGCAATGGCTGGATCCACCACCACGCCATCGCGACCCTCGCGGACACCGATTTTCCTTATCCCACACCCGGGACCCAGCGCGGGCCAGCCGTGTTGGATGACCTCGCAACCCTGCTGGCGGACTGGTGGTCCGGGCTGTCCCGTGACTCACTCCGCCGCCAGGCCGAGCCCGGCGTCGAGGCCGGCGAGGCAGAGCAAGCGCGGGGTGACACCTGATAACAGGAAGCGCGGGTGGCGGCGGGCGCGGTCGACATAGGCGCGGATGTTGAAGCGCGCGTTGAGGTAGGGCGAACCGTCGATGACTTCGAGGATGCGATCGCGGTTATCGCGGAGGAAGGCTTTGCCATTCCAACGGAACCCTTGCTTTTGTTGGCGCCACTGGGTGGGCAGGGGAGTGAGCGCGTCGAACAGACGGCGCAACGCGTGCTTGTTCCATTGGTGGTGAAACTTGCCGGCATAGCCGCTGCCGAGGTAGGGGATCAGACGGTAATCCAAGAGCGGACTGCGTCCCTCGATCCCCCACATCATCGAGTTGCGGTCGTTGTGCCAAATCCATTCGCCGAGCTGGCCGCCCGGCGCCACGTCGCGCAGCACGGTGTCATCGAAGCCGGCGACCAAGGTGGCTAACGGGTCGAGCGGACGCCGCGCGCTGCGGTGCAACCCGAGCGTGACCGATGCCGGGGAAAACCGTTTTTGCCAGAG
>CAIKDP010000291.1 GCA_903826205.1 Akkermansiaceae bacterium | reverse complement strand
CGGGGGCTCCATCACGATCAACTCCTATCAGGCATTGCTGGCCGGCGGCGCGGCGCTGGACGTGTCCGGCGGCGCCTACATTTCGAAAACCGGGAAAATCACCTATGGCAAGGGTGGCGGCATCGCCGTGCTGGCCGGCAAAGATCCGGCATTTTCGGGAGTGATCGGTGGCAGCCTGGTGTTGGATTCGACCCTTGCCGGCTATTCCGGCACCACCGGCGGCACGCTCAGCGTGCAGGCCGGACCGATTCAAATTGGCGGCGCACCGCAGACCAACGCGTTGAACCTGACTTCGGACTTTTTCCGCAGCGGCGGCTTTTCACAATACAATCTAACTGGCATTGGGGTGGCCCTTGACGGATCACCGCCGGCGGGTCAGGTGGAATCCTTCATGCCCGCGGTTTCAATCGCGGCTGGCTGCAACATCACGCCGCTGGCGGAAAGCCTGCTGGCAGTACCCGATCCGGCCCACGGCGGAGCCATCGTGCTGCGGCGCAGCTTGGCCGCGCCGGGTTTGCATACACCTGTGAGTCTGGCGTTTGCCGCACTCGGGTCGGATGATCCGTTCACTCTATACAAGTTGGAGGCACGCGGTGACGTCATCATGGGTGCCGGCTCGGCAATCGCTTGCCAAGCCGGCGCCAGTGTGTCCTTCAAGGGCGGCACTGTTACCTTGTTAGGTAGCGTGAGCGCCCCCGGCGGCACCATTACCGTGGCCGGGGACGGTGCCTTTCCACTCACCAGGGACCAACGTGCCTTGTTCAACCAGGCCCTGCCGACGCTCCATTTGGGCGCGGCGGCGCAACTCTCGGTGGCAGGCATCACCCAGTTGGTGCCGGACAATTACGGGCGGCGGCTTGGCAAGGTGTATGACGGCGGAAATATTTCCCTTGCCGGTAACATTGTGGCGGAAAGCGGCTCCGTGATGGATGTCTCTGGGACCTCCGGCGTGTTGGATCTCAGTCCGTTAGGATTGCCAGGTGCTGGCACCACCAGCAACGCCGGTCTTATCAACTCCACGCCGCTGCCATTCCAAGGCATCGCCACCCGGATCGATAGCAATGGCGGTTTCATTGATCTAAGCGGCTCGCAGATGTTGCTCTCCGACGCCACCCTGCGGGGTGCCGCCGGCGGGGCAAGTGCCGTGGGTGGCGAACTCTCGGTGTTTTCCGGACACTATTACGCCGAGGGCCAGGCCCGTACCAACGCCGACGTCAACCTCGTGGTGAAACAAAGCGGCAACGTCATCCTCAACCCCGGTGCCCATATCGGCGTCGGCATCGGCCTCGTCGATAACAACGGCGTCGCCTATGGCAATTCAGGTTGCTTCGCCATCGAGCGCTTCGTTCAAGGCGCGTTCGCCTCGCTTGACCTGGGTGGCAAGTATGTGGCAAACGCATCGCCCATTCCCTTTGGCGGCAATGTCGGGTTTCAAGGCAAGATTGATATCCAGGCGGGCGGCACGCTGCGCATGGCCGCGGGCGGCGTGATCCAGGCGAATGATGCCGTGCGCATCAGCGCATCCTACATCTCACTGGGCCAGGATTTCCGCGCGCCGCAACATCCCGACGATATCTTCGTGGCATTTCAGATGGATCCGGCGTATCCATCCAACGAGTATAACTTCGCCCCAACCTATGGGCCCGGCACTCTGGATTTGCACGCCAGCCTCATCGATGTGGGCCTGCTCTCGCTGCAAAACATCGGGCGCGCCAATTTATCGGCAACAGGCGGAGACATCCGCGGCAACGGAACCCTCAGCATGGCCGGCGATTTGCTGTTGCAGGCCAACCAGATCTATCCGACAACCCTCGGCAAATTCGATGTTTTCGTCTATGATCACTCGGGCGCTGCCGGGTCCATCACGGTGCGCGCGGACGGCAACAGCGCGCACCCCCTGTCCGCCGGTGGCAGCCTCGCCCTCTACGCATCCAATATCCTCCAGACGGGTGTGCTGCGCGCGCCGTCAGGCACCATCCACTTGGGCTGGGATGGCATCGATCTCGACAAGAGCACCACCGCTCTGGATGCCCCGAAGAACCAAATCGCCGGGGCCACCATTACCACCCCGGTGGCGCGTGATGTCACTCTAACAAGCACAAGCGTCACCTCGGTTTCCGTGATAGGCATGGAGATCCCGTTTGGTGTCAGCCCGGACGGCTTGACCTGGATCGACCCGCGCGGCGTGGACGTGACCATGGCCGGGTTGCCGGAAAAATCCATCAGGGTGGGTGCCAACAGCATCACCATGGCGGCGGGGGCCACGCTTGACATCCGGGGTGGCGGCGACCTCCTGGCAACACGCTGGGTGGCCGGCAACGGCGGCAGCATTGATTTGTTAGGAACGGCCGGGGCGGCGTGGGGCGCGGGCACGCAATACCAGTCGGGCACTCTGGTCACCTATCAAGGGGCCACCTGGTCCGCACGGGTGAGCAACAGCGGCAAAAACCCGGGTGTGAATCTTTACTGGTCGAAGGTCGATGAGTCCTTCGCCATTATCCCGGGGTTCAGCGCGTGCTATGCGCCTTATGGGGCCTACAACTCGGGAGGCAATGCGAGTGCTTTAGCGGGCAATCCGGGCATCGTCAATGGCAGCCTGAAGGTGGGCGATTCGATCACGCTTGAGGCAAGCGCCGGCGTGGCTGCGGGCACCTACACCTTGTTGCCGCGCGAGTATGCCGTGCTCAGCGGTGCCTATCTGGTGACGCCGGTCGCCGCGGGAGGAACCGCAGGTATCAAGACGGCCGACGCTGCCAATCTGGTGTTTGGCTACACTTCCAACGCGTTCAACCAACCGGCAACGGTTCCAGAACTGCGCACACGCTTCGAGGTGGCGGCTCCCGGCGTCGTCAAAAGCCGGGTGACCTACACGCTCTCTTCGGCGGATGCCTTCATGAGCAAAGCAGGAACCGGACAACGTCTGCCGGGGGATGCAGGGAGCGCCGTTTTTCAAGGCAACTCAGCGCTGCATCTGGCCGGCATGCTGCTGACACAAGCCGCGGGACGCGGCGCAGCGGTTGATATCAGCAGCAATGCGGACATCTATCTGAACGGCGGCACGGGTGGTGTTGGTGGCTCGCAAGTCGCATTGCAGACCCGTGTCCTTGACGCGTGGGGCGCGGCCAGTTTGTTGATAGGCGGCGTGCGCAGCCAAGGTGCGGACGCCACCACCATTGACGTGCGCACCTCCGGGCTGACCCTCAATAATCCGGGAGAGGTGCTGTCCGGCCCTGAGATCGTCCTCGCTTCACGCAAGCTGCTCACCCTGACGGACGGCTCGGCGCTGGTCTCGCTCGGTGAACTGGCGGAGTCGGCGGCGGCCATTCTGGTGAGTGGTGATGGCACTCTGCTGCGCGTCAGCAGTGATGCGAACGCGAGCGTCACCCGCAGCGGGCTAACATCTTCCAGTCTGCCGGTGATGACGCTTGGCAAGGCCGCCCGCATCGCGGGCGGCTCGGTGATTTTGGATTCCAGTTACGGCACTTCGTTGTCCCCCGAGGCCGTGCTCGATGCGCAGGCGCTCACATTGGGCAGCGGCCAAATCAGCGTGGTGTTTGGCGATGCCACGGGCGTGCTCAATGGCTCGGTGGTCAATCCCCATCTGACCCTGGCGGGAGTGACGCTGGCCAATGTGCAGCAGGCGGGCACACTCACCTTGCACAGTTACCGCAGCATTGACTTTTATGGCACGGGCACCTTCGGCGGCAGCGAACTGGAGTCGCTCACCCTTTCCGGCAGCGGGCTGCGGGGCTATCAGCAGGGCTCGGGCGGCGTGGTCATTCAAGCCAGGGATGTGCGCATCGAGAACCCCGTGAATGTGGCTGCTCTAACCGCTCCGGCAACCCATGCAGGCAGCCTGACCCTTGATGCGGCGACAATCCATCTGGGCGCGAATCAAGCGGCAGTGTCCGGTTTCAACGATCTTGTGCTCAAGGCCTCAGACGAACTGGTTTTCGAGGGCAACGGAGCCTTCACTACGGATGGCAATTTGCGGGTGGACACGCCGCTCATCACCGGCAGTCAGGGTGCGTCCTACGCCGTGAGTTCTAGCCGTGCGGTCTCTCTCAATCACATGGGTGGCGGCGGAGCGACATCCGCGGCGTTGGGCGCCGGTCTAACGATTCAGGGTGCCAGCATCGTGGCGGACACCCACATTCTGTTGCCGAGCGGCCAACTGACTTTGCGCGCCACCAGCGGCGCGTTGGAAGTCGGCGGCAATCTATCAGTCGCTGGGACTGCCCGCGCATTCAATGATCTCATGCGGTATTCGGACGCCGGCAACATCACGCTCGAGTCATTGACTGGTACCGTGACGTTAGGCGCCGGGAGCGAGGTTGCAGTGGCTGCGGCGGCAGCAGGCGGTAATGCGGGAACCCTTACTGTCAGCGCGCCGCAGGGGGTGTTTGCCAACGCCGGAAGCATCGACGGCCAGGCAGGAGCGGGCGGCACTTCCGGCAGGTTCCTGCTCGATGTGGGCTCGCTTGAGAGTTCCGGCCCGGCGGCGTTTGACGCGATCGGCGCGGCCCTCAATGCCGGCGGCTTTTTCGCGTCGCGAAATTTCCGGGTCCGCAGCGGGAATGTGACAATCGCCAATAGCAACCGTAGCGGCGAGTTTTTGTTAGCAGCGGACCAGGGCGGCATTCTCGTCACCGGCGCCATTGATGCCTCCGGCAGCACCGGTGGCACCATCTCGCTGGCGGCCCGCGACAACCTAACCCTTGCAGCGGGGGCACGGCTCAGCGTCGCGGCGCTCACCTTCGACAGCGCGGGCAAGGGCGGATCGATCCTGTTGGAGGCGGGAACCGAGAGCAACGGCAGCGTCAATGCCGGCGCCGTGCTCGACTTGCAGGCTGGTGCGACTCTCGATCTGGGCGTGGCTGCTTATGTTCCCGGGGCTTACACCGTACCTGGCAGCAGTGCCTTCGCAGGGGAATTCACCGGCACCCTGCACCTGCGTGCTCCGCGCAACGCGGCTAACAACGATGTGCAGGTCAATCCCATCGCCAGCCAAATCATCGGCGCATCCTCGGTGCTGGTTGAGGGCTACAAGCTCTACACGCCGGCCGGCGGCGTTCTCAATATCGCCCAGCGCAACCTCATCCACACGGAATCCATCCGCTTCCTCGGCGCGGCCGGCGTAGGCAACGCCAACGAGGTCGCCATCCGCGGCAAACTCCTCACCGGGGCCGCCAACCCGGGAGATCTGGCGGCCGCGTTGGTGATCAGTCCGGGCGTTGAAATGATCAACCTCACCGGCGACCTTGCCCTGGGCCTGGCTAACAACAGCAGCTCCGGTAGCACCAACGCGGAGGCGCTCGCTGGGGCCGATTGGGATCTATCAGGATTTCGCTACGGCAGCCGTAGTGCGCCGGGAGTGCTCACGCTGCGGGCGAGCGGCGACCTGGTCTTCAACAACACGCTGAGCGACGGGTTTGTGCCCATTTCGCTGGGGACGGCACAGCAATTCGCGGACAACGGCCATTCCCAGATGTGGCTCGGCACCTTGATGACCATTGCCGACGCGCTGCCCGTCAATGTCCAGTCCTGGTCCTATCGACTGACCGCCGGCGCGGATCTCAGCGCCGGCAATTTCCGCAGCGTGCTCCCGCTGGCCACGCTCAATCAACTGGCCCCGTCAAAAGGCTCGGTGCTCGTCGGGGAATTCTATCCGGCGGTACCCAACTCACTAACAAGCGGGCTGGCGGCGGCGGTCGGATCCCTGGGCCAGACCGCCGACAGCATCCGGATATCCACCAGCACCACCGAGCGTGGCACCCGGTATGAGGTATTGCGCACCGGGACAGGGGATATCACGGTCAGCGCCGGACGCGACGTGCAACTGCGCAATCCGTTTGCCACGATTTATACCGCCGGGGTTGCCCTGCCCGTGCCGACCACCATATACAGCGCCAACGATTTCGTGTTGCCGGTGTTGCCGACAGCCGATCACCCAAGTCAGGCGGGTGGCAGTATCAACCTGGGCAGCGTGCAGCAGATCTATCCGGCCACATGGTCGATGGCAGGCGGCAGCATCTCCATCGCGGCCCAATCTAACATCGGACATTACACGCTGGTCAACAACGTGCTCGTGGCTGATTCCAGCCGCCAGATGCCCACCAACTGGCTTTACCGGCGCGGCTATGTGAACTCGGCAAGCGGCTTGTTCGCCAATGATGGCGGCTTCGGAACCACGCCGGGGTTTCAAAACGCCAACAACATCAACGACGTTGCGACGTCCACCACATGGTGGATTGACTACAGCAATTTCTTCCAGAGTGTGGGCACCTTGGGCGGTGGCAATGTGAGCCTGGTGGCCGGCAGGGACATCGTCAATGTGGATGCCGTGGCTCCGACCAACGCCCGCATGCCGGGACGCATGAACAACCCGGAGTTCGGTGTGCAGGCCAATGCCCCCGAATACCTGAACCTCGCGCCTGACGCCGCCAGGCTTTTGGAATGGGGTGGTGGCAACATCAGCGTGACGAGCGGCAGAAACATCGATGGCGGAATCTATTATGTCGAGAAAGGGCAGGGGACGTTGCGGGCCGGCGGGTCCATCACCACCAATCAGGCACGTTCACCCTCGCTCGGAATTCTGGACGGCTCCGCGCCTTTCGATCCGCTCGCGTGGCTGCCCACCACGCTGTTTGTCGGGAAATCAAACTTTGATGTGAGCGCCCGCGGCGATGTTCTGTTAGGTCCGGTCACCAATCCGTTTCTGCTGCCGCAGGGGATCAACAACAAGTATTGGTATAAGACGTATTTCAATACTTTCTCCGCAGATGCCGGGGCGACGGTCGCGTCTTATGGCGGGGATGTGACGCTGCGCATGGCGGCGACGGTGCAGAATGGCGCAAGCGCCAGTTCGATTCTGGATGCGTGGTTCAACAGCCAGAATCTGTACAAGGGCTCAGGTTCCGGATACAACGCCTCGAACTACCAGCCATGGTTGCGCTTGGCGGAGGCGGGTCTCGCCACCTTCTCCAGCGTGTTCAAGCTCGATGCGCCGAATTTGCGTTGCACCGCATTTGGCGGTGATTTGAATCTTGTTGGCTCATTGACGTTGTTTCCATCCGCCACGGGCACCCTCGAACTGGCGGCCGCCTCCAACATCATCGGCCTGCAAGGCACCGGCCCGGGCAACGTCAATGGCCGTGCCGTTCAGGTTTGGACCGCCTCCACGGTCAATGTTTCCGATGCCTCGCCCGGGTCGCTTCCCGGCATCGCCTCGCCGCTCGCCTATCAAAACAAAATCGGCCATGCCAGCACCCGAGTGGACGCCGTCCAAAGCCTGGTCGATATCCTGCAATTCGTCAACGTCGCCCTGGGTGAGACGGGTTCCACCCGTGGCGTGGATGGAACCGTGGCGGTGAAGCAAGCGCGCCATGCCCCGACGTTGCTGCACGCCGGCGATCCGAATCAGGTTAGACTCTATGCCACGGGTGGTGACATCACCGGAGTGACGCTGTTTTCACCCAAGGCGACGCAGATCGTCGCCCAGCGCGACATCACCGACATCGCGTTCTATCTGCAGAATGTGACGACGACGGATGTCAGCGTGATTTGCGCGGGGCGTGACCTCATTCTGTTTGACCTGAATTCCACGTTGCGCACGCTCGCCGGCAACCTTTTGCTGGGCAACGCGGTGGGCGATGCCGCGCGGAGCACCGCGGCCGGTAATAGCACCAGCGCTTTGGCCGGGGATATTCAGATCAACGGCCCCGGCACGTTGGAAGTCCTCAGTGGGCGCAACCTCGACCTGGGAACCGGCGCCAACTTCACCGATGGCACCGGCGTGGGCATCACCAGCATAGGCAATACCCGCAATCCGAATTTGCCGTTTGGCGGGGCGCAAATCCTGGCAGGCGCGGGTATCAGCGCTGGCCAATCCCTGGCCAGCAGCCGTGCCGACTTTGGTGCGTTCACCGCACAATTTATCAAGGCTGATGACGGAGCCAAACCCATCACCAACGGGACCAATCACCTCGCCGAGGTCATGCTCGGCTACTCACTGAAGCAATTGATGGAAGGGATTACCAATCCGGAGATTCTGGGCAAATTGTCCAATGATTTGGCCGCACTCGGACTCAATTACACCCCTAACCAGTTGCAAGCCATCGCCGGTCATCCGGAAATGCTCAGCCAAATCGGCCACCACGTCCAGGCCGCATTCGATACGCTTGATACGGAACACCGCGACCAACTGGCACTGCAAGTATTCTATCTGGTGCTGCGCGATTCGGGCCGCGCGGCTTCGCTTGACGGGACTTACAATGCTGGTTATCAGGCGGTGCTTGCCCTGTTCGGCAAGGATCAACCCGCAGGCGATATCCTCGCCCGTGCCCGCGAGGTTCGCACCACTTCCGGTGGGGCCATCAGTCTGCTGGCTCCTGGCGGTGGCATCACCATGGCTTCGGCGATTTTTGGCAATCCCCTGACGCCACCGGGCATCGTCACCGAGTATGGCGGCGGCATTTCCACCTTCACAAATGGCGACGTCTCCATCGGTCAGGCCCGCATCTTCACCCTGCGTGGCGGGGACATCACCATGTGGTCATCTAACGGCAACATCGCGGCCGGTACCGCGCCCAAAACCGTGGTCACCGCGCCGCCCACCCGCGTGGTGATGGATATCACCAGCGCCGATGTGCAGACCGACCTCGGCGGCCTGGCCACCGGTGGCGGTATCGGCGTGCTGGCGGCCGTCGAGGGAGTGAAGGCGGGCAACGTGGACCTCATCGCGCCCAAGGGCTTTGTGGATGCGGGGGATGCCGGCATCCGCGTCACAGGCAACCTCAACATCGCCGCTCAGGTGGTGCTCAATTCATCTAACATTGCCACCGGCGGCACCAGCACCGGGGCCACTCCGGTGGCTCCCAGCGCGCCGAGCGTCGCTTCCGTCACCTCGGCATCCAACTCGGGCGCGGCGGCCGGGGCCACGCTGGCCAAGCCGGAATCCGGGCAGGGCGGCGGCGACCCGAAAGCCGCGGCGGAGCCGCTGTCGATCATCACGGTGGAGGTCATCGGTTATGGCGGTGGCTCCGGTGAGGAGGAGGAGAAGGACAAGGAACCCACCGATGCGCCTGCGGTCTGATAGAGCAACGTGGCGGCGGTTTTCAACCGCCACGCCATCTCATTCCCATATGCACCAAGCCCAACCTATCACAAGATCCATGAGAATCATCACCAAAACCATGAGAATCCCCAATTGCTTGACCGCTGCGTGGCTTCTGTTAGGAGTCCCGCTGTTACTGGCGGCGGAGCCGGTGCCGCCTGTAGCCGCGGAAGTTGTGACCGCAGCGGAGCATGGCGAAGCCAACGCCCAATTCCAGGTGGCGCGCGCCTGTCTGCGTGGCGAGGGTATGCCCAAGGATGTGAACAAAGCCTATATCTTGATGAAGGCAGCGGCGGATCAAGGGCACGCGGACGCGATGGGCGGGCTCGGTTATTTTTATAGTGTCGGTGAGGTGGTGTCCAAGGACGAGAAGCTGGCGGCGGAATGGTTCCGCAAGGGCGCAGTAAAGGGTTCCGCCAAGGCCCAACTCAACCTCGGGAAACTTCTGCTTGCGGAAAAGACCGGTGGCGACGGAGCGGAGAAGCTGCGCGCGGAGGGTGTCCAATGGATCAAGCAAGCGGCGGACCAGGGGCTTGCGGATGCCGGGCTCGCCTATGGCAATATCCTCTATTTCGGCGACCATGGTGTGGCGCGGGACTATGCGAAGGCCGCGCCTTATCTAACAACAGCCGCCATGCATGGGTTGGCGGAGGCGCAGAACTGCCTTGGCGTGATGAATGAGTATGGCATGGGGATGCCCAGGAATATCGCCGCCGCCGAACCCTTGTATCGCCAAGCGGCGCTCAAAGGCAACGCCAAGGCGCAGAGCAATCTGGGCGCCCTTCTTAATCCACAGAACGCGAATCATGAAACCCGCATCGAGGCCCTGGCCTGGCTGATGATCGCCTCCAGTTTGCGGGAGATCACCGCCGTCAAATTGCTCAGGGACGTTACACCGGGCATTGAGCAAGGCGACCTCGAAGCCGTCAACAAGCGGGTGTCCGAGCTGCAGAAGCTCATTGAGCACTGAACGTGGCGGCGTCTCCAACCTGCCACGCTTAAGGAGCGACGACATTCCTGTCGTCGTGTGGAAGGACTGGCCATGAACAGAGCCAGCAGCGCACACTCATGCACCATGCTTCCGCATCCACCACAGGAATGTGGTGGCTCCTTATCGCTCCCGCGCCACGCTTAAGGAGCGACGACATTCTTGTCGTCGTGTGGAAGAACTGCCCATGAGCAGAGCCAGCAGCGCACATTCATGCACCATGCTGCCGCAACCACCACAGGAATGTGGTGGCTCCTTATCGCGTCCACCATAATCACCAGGTCCAATTTCCTGTTTAGCAGATTGCGCAGGCTCAATGGTTAGATTCGCCTGAAGCCGGCGCCGCCGTTGGCAATTGGACTTCCAGCGCGCTGTTCATGGTCAGCCGGTTGTAGGCCTCATCCCCGAAGAGGGCTCGATACATTTCATTGGCCCGCGCCCGCGCCTTGTCAACCGCCGGGCCGGGCTCAATCACCACCGTGTTGTCGTCGGTTGCCGCTTCCGGCGCGGACGGGTCAGGGGAAGAGCCGGGCTGCTTGCCCGCGGCACTGGCCGCCAGATCCTGATAGAACCGGTCCACAATCCCCTGCATGCAGTCCAGCACCGGTTGCGGGAGTTTATGTTCCGGGTCCCGGTTCGGATCGCTCAGGGCGATAATCACTGCCGGTAACTTGACATTGTCAGCCAGGCGGATGCCAAGGGGAGGGGAGTTGGATTGGGACGCCGGACTACCGGTTGGCTGCGCGGCGTGTGTTGCGGCGTGCAGTGCCGCGGTAGCAGGCGTGGGTTCAGGCGCATTTGATTTCGTCACCTGTGCGGTTTGGGCAGGTGCTGCTGTGACTGCGGATCCCGCGTCTGCCTCGCCCATTCTAACATTCACGGCTGGCTGCAGATCGCCGGTGCCGGAATCATGCCCAACGGTCTGGCGGATGATCAAAATGACGCATATGGCCAACATTCCGGTGGCCGCAAGTTTGAGATGCAACGGATGCATGGCTGGTAAAACAAGTAGGAGTTATGTGAAGGAAAAAAGCTGGTGCCGGGGATGCCGGCACCAGCTGTTTGTTGTTGTGCTTGCCTATGAACGTCACATGTTAAGTTGTAAGCGTGCCGTGATTGCAAGCGGCGCGGGTCATGGGGCAACCACGCCGCCATCGACTTCACGACCGACCATGAGCTCGCTCTTCGCCATGCCAGCGGCACCAATCCGGGCCGGAAGTTCACTGAACAGGGCGTTATAAACTGTCAACTTGTCGCCGCTGGTGAGGTTTCTGTTGCGGAAAATCCGCTCATAGCCCCAGGCGGTGTATTGGCCTCGGCCAATCTTCGCCTTGTCGTTGACACTCAGTTCGGTTCCGCTGATTGCCAAGTCGGAGAGCGTGACGCCGTTGTAGCCAATGATTCTGCCGCCATTGTTGCGGATCGTCATGGCATCGCTGATTCCCACCCAGGAAATGAGCGCCACATTTTTCGTTCCACCAAGTTGGTCACTGCCGCTGGCACCATAGACGGTGACTGCCCCGCCGGTTTTCGCCATGGCCGTGGCAATATCGCCACCGCTGCTGTAGCCACCGTTGCCGTCAACGGATTGGCTCCACACGGTGGAGGCGTTTCCGGTGGTCGAGCAATTGTTACCATTGCCGGCGGGGGCGAGGGTCGAGATGCCGCTGGCTGGGACCAATTGGAGACGGGTCATCGCAGTGCCACTGAACGTGTTGAGCACGTATTGCAGCACCGGGTTGACAAAGCCGAATCCGGTTTCCGCCAGATAGGTGGTGCGAGTGCCTGACAGGTCACTGCGTCCCATTGCAACCACAAAACTTGAGTCATCGGCGGTAAGACCGGTGAACAGGCTGAGCGGTTGCGGACCCTTGCCAAGCACGGCACGGTATTGCTGCGAGCTTACGCTGGTTAGGTTGGAGCTGGCACCATTGTTAGTAACCATGCTGAACACGATTACACCGACTTGATCTTCAAAAGCGGCGTATTTGCCGTAGGGTGTGGAGTCCTTACCCACGTCGGAAAACGCGATGTCAGAGGTGGTTCCCAGCGCGGCAACAGGCGTGGTTTGGGATGCCAGTTCAGCACCGGTATCCGTGGCGGTGGTGCTGGTGAGAACGGACGGATTGAAATACGTGGGGGGGGACGGATCAGTCACTTCGGGCATCATCGCACGCACGCCTTCGACGGATCCCGTGAAGCAGCAACGGATGGTCGTCGTGCCGGTCACGCCCGGAAAGTTCCCGATGAATATCGCACGGGTGCAGCCGGTTATTCCGCCAGCAGCCTTGTCATGCGCATACTTGAACGACACAGTGCCGTTGCCCACAAGATATTGCGCCTTGATGGCATTGATGGTGGCCGCGCGGAACGCATTGGCCCCGGTGATGTTGACTGTGACGTCGGCAGCGTGGGACGTGGACGCGAATGCGAAGGCGGCGAGACCTGCAAGGTATTTGGTAAGTTTCATGGTGTTGTTTTGTTTTGGTTGTTTTGTCAGTTTGTTTGTTTGTTGGGTTGGTTCAGGAGATGGTTGGAAGCGCAGGCAGTGTGTGGTTCATTTCTGTGGTTAATGGTGTATGGGAATCGGTTGCCGTCAGGATTTTGCAGGCATGTTAGAGACATGCCGATGAATTCTGAAAGCGGCGCAATCATCGCCGCACTCTGGCATTTGCATATATCTTAGCGGTGACAATTCTGTCACCTACACGTGTGACGGAATCGTAACACAGCCGGGTTTGCCGGAAACCAGCTATTGCCTATTCTGGCCTCGATTCGCTTGCCAACGGTCGAAGGTGATTGTCATCGGCCGCCACGCGAAGCCCGTTTCCCCGCCAGCCCCAGCACTCTAACACCATACGCACCATCTCCAAACAAATCCCAACCCAAGGAAATCACCAACCACACCACCATGAACCACCTCCCATCAAAATGGATATCAAGCGCGCTGGCCGTCGGTCTCGCGATCTCACCGGCCATCGCCGGGGCTTATGCCTATGCTCCTGGCGACCTCATCCTGTATTTCCAGAAAGACGGTGGCACCAATACGGTCTATGCCGATCTCGGCAACGCCGCCACGGACTTTCGCGGCACCGCTGCCGGACCCGGCGCGACTAACAAGAAGCAATTCCTCAACGTCAATGCAGTCCTCACCAGCGCGTTTGGATCCGGCTGGGCGACTGACCCGACAATTTACGTCGGCGTTGCCGGGGTTTGGGGGTCAGACAAATACAATACCTCCCTGCAGGATGGAGATCCGTCCCGCACGCTCTATGTGTCCCGCTCGCGTGACAGTGTCGGCACCGTCGGTGCCGCGAGTTCCGCGGCGTGGAGCATGAACACCGATGGTGGCATGACGACGGCTGCCCAACAAATCTCCCAACAGGACAACGCGTTTGCCAACAACTATCCCGGCGTGCAGGTGACCGTTGCCACCTCTGATGTCACGTCGGCGGTCCAGAACAACAACCCATTCATGTCCGCCGGCCTCCAAGGCACCGCCTTCCAGGTGTTTGGGGGTGGCGTGCAGCAAGGCGGATACACCGGCAACTTCGGCACCTTTGGTGATGCCGGGAGTGTCAAGTTCGCACTTGACCTCTATCGCATTCTGGGCAGGACGGACGTGGCAGGACAGGTCGGCGGGGTGGCAAGGCAGGGTTCCTACGAAGGCACGGTCACGGTGGACAGCAGCGGCCTGGTTTCCTTCATCGCACAAAAGCCGAATTATTCCCCCGGGGACCTGGTAGTGGCCATCCAACAGCAGGGCGGCACTAACACGGTATACGCCAATCTTGGCAATGCCGCCACCCAGTTCCGCGGCACTGCCGCAGGAGTCGACGTGGCCAACCAGGTGAACTT
>CAIKDP010000290.1 GCA_903826205.1 Akkermansiaceae bacterium | reverse complement strand
CTCCGGACCAGGCTGGCAGCTACGACCGGTTTGAGCTGAAACTCAGCAAGCAGGTGGCGCCGTTGCTCAAGGAATGGGCCGACGTCGTGCTTTTCGCCAACTACGTCACGCGGATCGCGGAAAAAGACAGCGGCAAGACCCGTGGTGTGGGCGGCAAGGAACGCGTGCTATATGCCACCCACACGGCGGCGTATGACGCGAAAAACCGCCACGGGCTGCCGGACAAGCTGCCGTTTTCCATCGACGCGCTGGAATCGGTGTTCGGATCGTCCCCCGCGACGGCATCCCCCGCTCCGCAGGCACCCGCCCAATCCGCCATCGACCGCATTCCAGATGTCTTTGGCGAGCACATGGCGAACGTCGTTGATTTCCTGATCGAACGCGGCCAGCTCAAGCGTGCCTCCGATGGCTCGCCCGAGAGCATCGCCAGTCTCGATCCGACCTACGCCGCCCGGATGATCGCGGAGCCCAAGCGGTTCCTCGGCACCGTGCAGGAGTGGGTCAAGGGGAAGGGAGAAGCCAAGTGAGCGCCCTGCGTCCATCCAACTTGCCCAAGCTCGCCGTCTGCCCGTGCTACGAGAGCAATCCCGTGGCGGGCCCGGCGGCAGAGCGCGGCACTCTCCTCGATTCTGCGTTCCGCGCCGAACTGCTCGGCCTGGAGGAACGGTTCATCATCTCCAACAAACTCAGCGCCGATGAAAATTCCGCCGTCTCCTGGTCGGTGTCGATGGTGCGGGCGATGGCTGGCCGCGAACGGGTGCTTGCCCGCGAGGACGATTGCCGTGTGAAAATGCTGGGATTGAGTGGCACCGCCGACGCCGTGGTGCCGACGCGCCTAACGCATTTCGACCTGAAAACCGGGATGCGTCGGAATTACCGCGAGCAGATGGCGGCCTACGCGCTCGGCTTCATGGAATCACAGTTTGCATCCGAATGGACGGCGCACCTGTTGTTCTGCGACCAGCGCGAGATCGAAACCCACCGCTTCACCTACGACGAGGCGCGGGAAATCGTCGATCAGGTCATATGGGAGTTCAACGATCCCGACAAGAAACCGAGCCCGTGTGAATACTGTTCCTGGTGCGCCAAGGCGGAATCCTGCACGGCACGCCGCGCCATCGTGGCGGAAACCCTGCCCGTCGCGGATCCCGGATTCGATTTCGACGCGGTGTTAGGTGACCCGGAGATGCTCGGTCGCTTTCTCGCCTGCTGTGCCGTGGTCGAGGACTTCCGCGAGCGGGCGAAGCAGGTCGCCACCGAGCGGATCAAGACCGGCGGCGATGTGCCAGGCTGGAAGCTCGTCACGCGCAAGGGAAGCGAGTTCGTCGATTGCGAAACAGTCGGCCACCACATCGCCACGATGGGATTCGGACCCGTTCTCGCCGCCTACGGCAATCTATCAGTTGCCAAGTTCCGCGACCTGTGGAGCCAGCGGATGCCAAGCGAGGCACCATTCCCCGAGGAGTCGGTGAAGCATGCCGCGCCATCCACCTATCTCAAGCAATCCAAACCCAAATCAACGGCCAAGCCATGAAATCCGATAATTCAGTCAGACCAATCGTCAGGAAGGCGACTGCCAGGGCACTCTATCTGAAAATTTCGGCGGAATGGATGACGGGCAGGAAGCGTGTTCCGTCCGTCGCTCTTGCGGATGCCGAAATCGCGGCGCGTGCCGTGTTGGCCCGCCATGCCTGCCAGCCGAAAGCCCATATCAAGCTCCCCCGGTCCGGTCAGGGCGACAAGCCATCCACCATGCCATAACCACCAACCATCTCAAACCAACTTCAAACCTACCTAACACAATGCCTACATACAACGCATCCACACCCACCGAACGCCCCGACCATGTCGAACCGGGCGACCACCCCGTCGAAGTCATTGACGCCGTCGAAAGCCTCAGCAGGTCCGGTCATGAAATGATCGAATTGAAGCTCAGAACTTCCGCGGGGTCATACCTCTACGATTTTCTTGTCTTCATCCCCAGCGCCTTCTGGAAGATCGACAGCTTCCGCGCCGCCACCGGCGAGGCCGTCACTCCGGAAGATGACGTCGAAATCGTGGCAGACGACCTGATCGGCCGCACCGGCACCGCCCGCCTCATCGTCGAGGAATACAATGGCAAGAAGCGCAACAAGGTCGCCGCCTGGCTGGCTGCAAAGGCGGGACGCATGCCTGCGATGCCAACCGCCAAACCCGCAACCCAACCGAAATCCATCGAAGATGACGACATCCCATTCTGACCGTATGGGTCTGCGGGCCTATCAGATGAAAGCCCGGCAAGACATCCACAAAGGCTTTGAAGAGTTCGACCGCCAACTCGGCGTGCTGCCAACAGGATCTGGAAAAACGATTTTGTTCAGCCGTCTTGCACAGGATTACCAACCGCAGCGCACGCTGATCATTGCCCACCGCGAGGAACTCATCTCCCAGGCGGTGGACAAGCTCCACACATCGACCGGCATCGTGGCCGAGGTCGAGATGGGTGATTACCGGGCGTCATTGGAAGCACCGGTGGTCGTCGCCTCGATCCAGACGCTCATGCGCGAACCACGGCGCAACCGGTGGCCGCGGGACCACTTCGGACTCGTGGTAGTTGATGAAAGCCATCATATTCTTGCCGACAGCTACCTCAACACGCTCGGTCACTTTCACGACCACGCGAAAGTGTTGGGAGTAACAGCAACGCCTGATAGAGGAGACAAAAAGAACCTCGGGCGCTATTTCCAGAACATTGCGTGTGAGGTTACCTTGCTAGACCTCATCAAGCAGGCATGGCTATCGCCGATCCGGGTGAAGACGGTGCCGCTTGAAGTGGACCTGCGGGGCGTGCGCACCACGGCCGGTGATTACAGTGCCGACGACCTTGGCCACGCGCTGGAGCCGTATCTCGAACGAATCGCGGATGTGTTGGTCGAACACCGGCACCGCAAGACGCTCGTATTCCTGCCGCTCATCAAGGTTTCGCAACAGTTTGCCGCAATCTGTCGCGAACGCGGGTTGCTGGCCGAGCATGTCGATGGTCAGACCAGCGAGCGCCAGGCCGTGTTGGAACGGTTCAAGCGTGACGAAACTCGCATTCTAACGAATGCGATGCTTCTAACGGAAGGCTACGACGAACCGTCCATTGATTGTGTCGTGTGCCTGCGACCCACCAAGGTGCGCTCGCTGTATTCGCAGATCATCGGTCGCGGCACCCGGATTTGGCCGGGGAAGGACCATTTGTTGGTTCTCGATTTCCTATGGCAGACCGAGGAGCACAGTCTGATCAAACCGGCGCACCTGATTGCGGAAGACGAGGAAGATGCCCGTGCCCTCACGGAAAAACTCGGTGGCGAGGGCGACATGGAAGAGGCACGCGAAGAGGTGAATGCCGACCGGACACGTTCACTGGCGGAACGCCTGCGGGACAAT
The DNA here is from genome assembly GCA_903826205.1 of Akkermansiaceae bacterium. GTDB lineage: Bacteria > Verrucomicrobiota > Verrucomicrobiia > Verrucomicrobiales > Akkermansiaceae > Luteolibacter. Next base: position 4,918 of record CAIKDP010000290.1, on the reverse strand, counting down.
CGCCGTCGCAAAGGGGCTGTGCTTGATCCGTTGGAACTGGCGGTCACGCTCAATGAGGCGGCCCTCGCTGAATATGTTCCGACGATGGTGTGGCAGGGGCATGCGCCGACCGCCAAGCAACTCGATGTGCTCGGAAAGTTCGGCCTCGATACCACGAGCATCCTCAGCAAGGGGCATGCGTCACTTTTGCTGGACCGGCTGATTACCCGGCGCCAGCTCGGACTGGCCACGCCCAAACAAGTCCGCGTGATGCGGCGCCATGGCCACCCGCGCCCGGAAACAGCCACGTTCGAGGAAGCCAAGCAGTTCCTCGATGCCCAATTTGCCACCCGCTACTGACCCAGCCACCATGCCAAAATACCAATCAAGAGGGCTGTCACTGCCCAAGCGCACGCTGGAATATCTGCAGCGGGGTGCAGCCGAGGGCATGCGCAATGCCGAATTGTTTGACGCCACCTGCCAGTTCCGCGACGCCGGCCACCCGCTGGAAGACACGGAATGCCAGCTCCTCGCCCGCGCCCTGGCCGATGGCTTGACCGAGGCGGAGGCGCGGCACACGATCCGCTCGGCATACGCTCGGACGTCCAGGGAACCGGTGGGTGCATCCGGGCAGGTGCCCGCCGCAGAACATCGTGTGGCACGGCGCGTTACCCCACCACCGGGCAGAACAGAGCGGTCCACACTGGCGCTGCCGCCACCAGGCGACGACGGATTCATCCGGCTTATCGACAAATGTTTCCTACCGGACGAATTTGTTGCCATCGCTCCGGCCGCGGTGTCCGACGAGGGTGAAATCGTCCCGCGCCGTGGTGTCACGTTCACCGCCGCCGAGTGGAAATCCAAAGTGGCGGCCAAGGGCGGCATCGACCGGCTTTTCGGCACCAAGCTCGGGTTGTTCGTCCGGATCAACCCGACGTGCAAGGATGGCGCGAAGAACGAGGACGTCACCGCATTTCGCCATGTCCTTGTTGAATTCGACCGCGACGAGGCGGGGAAAGCGATCCCCAAAGAGGAGCAATACCATGCGGTCATGGCCAGCGGCATGCCGGTGTCGGCATTGATAGACTCGGGCAACAAGAGCCTGCATGCCTGGATCCGCGTCGATGCACCCGACGAGGCGGAATACAAGCGGCGGGTCGCCATGATCTGGGATTGGTTCTCCGGCATCAACCTGGACAAGCAGAACCGAAACCCTAGCAGGTTGTCGCGCTGTCCCGACGGCTGGCGCACCGTGGACGGCGACGTCCGCCGCCAGTCGTTGTTGGCAATCGGCTTCGGTGCCGAGTCATGGACGGCGTGGGAGGCAGGGCACTCGAAATCCGACCTGCCGCCGATCCTCCCCGGTCAGGCGTTCATGGCGGAACCGGAGCCAGAGCCGCCGCAACTTGTGGAAGGAGTGCTGCACCAGGGAGCCAAAATGGTTCTCGGCGGTCCGTCCAAGGCCCGCAAGAGCTGGTCTTTGATCGACCTGATGCTCTCGGTGTCCACCGGCGAACCTTGGTGGGGATTTCCGACAAAACGTGGCAGGGCGCTCTATCTGAACTTTGAACTGCCTGCTTTCGCGCTGCAATACCGGATCACGCGCATTGCCGCCGCCAAGGGGATCGGCGATTTCACCGGCTTCGACATCTGGAACCTCCGCGGCCATGCCACCGACTTCACCGCGCTCATTCCCAAAATCCTCGGCCGCATCCATGACACCGGCTACTCGGTCGTCCTGATCGACCCGATCTACAAAGGGCTCGGCAGCCGCAACGAAAATGACGCGGGCGACATCGCCAGCCTGCTCAACGAGGTTGAGCAACTCGCCGTCAAATCAGGCGCGGCCGTCGTCTTTGGCGCTCATTTCTCCAAGGGGAACCAGGCGGGCAAGGATTCCATCGACCGCATCGGCGGCTCGGGTGTGTTCGCCCGCGACCCGGATGTCATTCTAACCATGACGCCGCATGAGGATGCCGACGCCCATGTCATTGACCTCACACTGCGCACGCTGCCGCCCGTGCCGGCCTTTGTCGTGCGCTGGGCCGACACCATCTTCATCACCGACCGCGAGGCCGACCCGGCGCGTCTGAAGGCCGCACAGGGCAGCCAGAAGAGCGAGAAGGCGAAGGCAACCTACAAGATGGGCAGCATGGCCGACCGCTTCAGCAAGCTTGTTGAGAACATGCCGCCGCTGGCCAATGGCAAAGTCGCGCAAGAGTCCGAGGTCGTCGAATATTTCCGCCAGCAGATCGCCGGGGTGGATGGCGAGTGCTCCATCAAGGAAGCCCACCGCGTGTTCCACTGCTTCGCGGCGATGAAGAGAAACAGTCCGATCATTTTCGACCGGGCAACCCGCCTGTGGAGGGGTCGTCACCATGGGATTTGAACCTGTCATTTTCGTTCAATTTGAACCCCGCATTCTAACCGGGTTCAAACTATTTGAACCCATGTTTTCTAACAGACATGATAACTCCCTAGTAAGGCACCTGCATAGGGAGCTGCTTAGGAAGCTAACAGTATTATATAATAATACAGCGCGAACAACCTCTCGGTATGTCGCGCGCGCTGTGTGGCTTGTTTGGAAAACAGCCACAGCGCATGGCATTCTGAGTCGCCGGAAAGGAGGTTCAAAATGAACTCCAGGAAAAGACCCCGCCGAGTCAGCCGGTCACCCTTTGCCCACCTCTGGCACGAACTGGCCAACATGCCCCAACTCAACCATTGGCCTAACCGACCCGGTCCCTACCTGGCGGAACACAGCGAGGTGCTCAACTGGCTGGCAGAACAATGCGGGTGCGACTTGCAGGTGGCGGAAAAGATCTTCGAGGCAGCCCGCAACAAACATGTCATCACCTTCAACCCGGAAACCCGCATGTGGTGCGGTCAGAAAGGAGGCCAGCCATGAGCAACGACGATTACGCCAAAAAACAGGCAAAACGGGATGCCGATTACGAACGCGAATACAAGGCGTGGGTGAAGTCCCTGCCCGCAGACGAACGCAAGCAGTTAGAAAAGTCAGGACTGGCGACACCCTGCCTGCAACGCCATGGCAACGGCGCTCCCGATCACGACATGGCCGACTCGCCACTGGCCAGCCACACGCCTGACATCGCCGCACTCGTCGATCACGATACCGACGAGCAGGGCACACCACCGATGCGGGATGCCACCGAGATCCTGCGTCACTTGGTCGCCGATGTGATCTCGGAAGGCAACGCGCGCCTAACCGTCGAGTGTTTGGCCGTCGCGCTCGGTCTCAGTGCCTATAACGGCGAAAGCATGACCTCAATCGCCACCCGCCACGGTATCTCACGCGCCGCAGTCTCCAAGCGCTGTGTTGACATCACCACACGGTTGAACCTCCCGCCGTCCCGTGCCATGCGCAGCGAGCTGGCCCGCAAAATCTATCGACAATCACAACTCAAACGAAACAACCGACCCGAGCCATGAACACCCTCGCCATCACCGACACGAAATTCTCAATCACTCCCACCGGCATCCAGTTCAACGAAGAACTCAGCTTCGAGGAGTGGGATGCTCTCGGCCAAAAACTCGCACCCATTGGCAAGTCCATCGGTTTCATCATCGGCGATTGGATCAACTATGGCGAAAATCGCTACGGCGAGAAATACGAGGCGGCACTGGCACGCACAGGTCTGGCCTACCAGACATTGCGTGATTTTGCTTATGTCGCCCAAAAGGTTGAATTGTCGTTGCGCAACGACAATCTCGATTTCACTCACCATCGGGTTGTCGCCAAGCTCAAATCGCCAGACGAAAAGAAGCACTGGCTCAAGATGGCGGTGAAGCATAAACTCGGCATCCGCCGCCTGCGCAAGTCCATCAACTATGGCCGCCTCGCCACCGAAAAGGAAGTCCAGGGTGACCCGGCAGACCGTGGCTATGTGACCTACCTCGCCCTGCTCAACCGCATCCGTCGTTGGTGGGCGCGTGAGACCGGCAAGGCACCGGTCGAGGAATGGGACGAAGACCGGCGCGAGGTGCTCAAGAAGGACTTCAAGCTCGTCGTTGAAATCTACGAGGCTCTCTAACCAAACGCGGGGAGGAATGTTCCAAGCGAGACTCATACCCTCGCCTCTGCGGGTTCAAGTCCCGCCCCCGCAACCACAAAAGCAATCTAGCAACACCATGAGACAGATAGCTCCAACATCATTCGCATATTCAGAGGCTGAAAGACGTCACCACAGGCGTCAGATGGCAGAAGCGTCACGCAGACGCCAAGAGTGCGAGTTAGAGGAATGGAAACAACAACAACATACAGTCATGGAGATCGTTGGAGACGACCCAACCGGGCTGATAGTCGAGATGCTTGGCGCTGACATTCTCAAGAAGAATTCAGAAATGTTAGTCATCTACCTATCAAAGATGGGCAACTGGAACAGCTATGGAGACGACCCCAAGCCGCGACTTCGCGAGTTTATCACCCCGCGCCAGTTTCGTATCCAGAAGTTCAACGAGCGCAAGACCGCGCTGAAAGCCGGAGCAGCATTGGCACCACGCCGGACATCTCGCCATCGACATCACGCCGGATGTGTTAGCAATGTTAGACCATCTATCATCTAACGGCAAGACCAATGTGGTTAGACTGCCGTTAGACAGCGAGGGAATCTATTGCAAACCAATGACTTAGGTCGGGTCCTCGCCACCCGTGTCCATTTCCCGTGATATGCGCCAAATACGACTTCCCACATAACGGAGGGTCGGACGGCACCCGCTGACACGCCGCAAACCAAGTTGTATCAATGGATTGCGGCGATTCGAGGCGGAAAACAATGCCTCAAAAACGTGGGAAATCGGGGTCAAACTTCCCATCGACTTCCCACTAACAAGATGGGAAATTTCCCACTCCCGGGTTGACTCGCCGCCCCGGTCAAATGGCCGGCTCCAAGCTCGAATCACAGTTTCTGTTCCTCTG
>CAIKDP010000289.1 GCA_903826205.1 Akkermansiaceae bacterium | reverse complement strand
GCCGAATTATTCCCCCGGGGACCTGGTAGTGGCCATCCAACAGCAGGGCGGCACTAACACGGTATACGCCAATCTTGGCAATGCCGCCACCCAGTTCCGCGGCACTGCCGCAGGAGTCGACGTGGCCAACCAGGTGAACTTTCTCGACATCAGTGCCGCCCTGACCAGCGCGTTTGGCTCCGGTTGGGCGACCGACCCGAACATCTATATTGGAGCCGTTGGCGTTTGGGGAACGGACCAATACAGCAGCGACCTTCAGGACGGTGATCCAAGCCGCACGCTCTACGTGTCGCGCTCGCGTGTCAGCATGGGCACAATCGGCGCCGCGAATTCCGCAGCCTGGAGCATGAACACCGACGGTGGCATGACAACCGCTGCCGCTCAAATCACCCAACAGAACAATGCCTATGCTAACAACTATGGCACCCAAGTGGCCATCTCGCCGACGGATGTGTCCAAGATTGATGAGAATAATCCGTTCCTGACTCCGGGCACACAAGGCACGGCATTCCAGGTGTTTGGCGGCGGTGTGCAGCAAGGCGGAATGAGTGGCAACTTTGGCAACTTTGGCGCTGCTGGAAGCGTCAAGTTCGCACTCGATCTCTATCGGATTCTTGGTAAGACCAGCGTCGCCGGCCAGGTCGGCGGCAATCTTCGCAGCGGCTCCTTTGAGGGCACCCTGACGTTAAACAGCAGCGGCAAGGTTTCCTTCATCACGCAAAAGCCGGTGTATTCCCCAGGGGATCTGGTAGTGGCCGTCCAGCAACAGGGCGGCACCAACACGGTTTATGCCAACCTTGGCAGCGCCGCCACCCAGTTCCGCGGCACCGCTGCTGGAGCCGACGTTGCCAATCAGGTGAACTTCCTCGACATCAGCGCCACCCTCACCAGCGCGTTTGGATCCGGATGGGCGACCGACCCTAACATTTATGTCGGCGCGGTAGGCGTCTGGGGAACGGACCAATACAGCTCCGACCTTCAGGACGGTGATCCGAGCCGGACGATTTATGTATCCCGTTCGCGTGACAGCGTGGGCACTGTCGGCACCGCGAATTCCGCAGCCTGGAACATGAACACCGACGGTGGCATGACGACCGCCGCTGCACAAATCACTCAACAGAACAATGCCTACACTAACAACTATGGCACTCAGGTGGCAGTCTCACCGACGGATGTGTCCAAGATCGACGAGAATAATCCGTTCCTGACACCCAGTACGCAAGGCACGGCATTCCAGGTGTTTGGGGGTGGCGTGCAACAGGGCGGACTGACCGGCACCTTAGGCGCCTTTGGCGATGCGGGAACCGTGAAGTTCGCGCTCGATATCTATCGAATTCTTGGCAAGACCAGCGTCATCGGCCAGGTCGGTGGCAATCTCCGCGGCGGATCCTTTGAAGGCACCCTCACCATTAACAGCAGCGGTATGGTTTCCTTCATCGCACAGGGGCCGCCACCGAGCGCCTTTGACACCTGGATGAGCGGTTTCCCGGCAATCAGTGCCGCGGCCGACAAGCTGCCCGGCGCGAACCCGAGCGGCGACGGCGTGAGCAACCTGGCGAAGTTTGCGTTCGGCGGGGATCCCAGCAGCGGGGCGGACAAAGGCAGCCCACTGGTCAAGACTGTGGATGCCAATGGCGATTCGGTGAAAGACTTCTCACTGACGCTGCAAGTGCGGGCCGGTGCCACCTTCACGGCTGGCGGCAATGGCACCTTGATTTCCAACACGGTTGACGGGATATCCTATCGGATCGAAGGCAGCACGAATCTCGTCAACTGGACCAGCCAGGTGAGTGAGGTGACTCCCAACTTGGGATCCGGTTCACCCAAGACCGGCTATGTCTTCAAGACCTTCCGCCTCAACGCCGGCAACGGCCTGAGCGGCAAGGGCTTCATTCACGCCTTTGTGACACAATAATTCCGCGGGATTCCTCGCGATCTAACATAACTCTTGCACTCAAGCCCTCCCTGCCATGCGGGGAGGGCTTTTTCGCGTGCGCGCCACAGCTATGAATGTGAAGAAATTGCAACAAAGAAAACGTTGAGAACGCGGTAAAAATCCCTGCATGCTCATGCGCTTATGAAACCCCTCGAACGCATCACCCTCATGACACTAACAGGCGTGTCTGCCGATCCAAGGACTCCTCAGTCACTCCTTGATTTTTTTCAAATCCTCCAGCAACGCGGCAAACAACTTCTGCACTTTGCCGAGCTTGCGGGTCCGGTGAATCACTTCACCATTCTGTAATATCTCCGCCACGGGAGCTTCGCCATTCTCGAAGTATTTCGGATTCTCCTTGAGGATTTTAACGACTTCCTCGTGGGAGAGCAACTGCGGGGCGGGGGTGCGATACTCGATTTTCATGGGTGGGGGATGCGTTTGGCTGTTTGTTTGTTAGGGAATGCGAAAATATCAGGGCGGAAAGCCCTGTGATTCGACGGAGATCCTGTTGATAGATATATCCCCCCCAATGTCAAGGAGTCCATTGTGACATTATTACTAATCTCCCAGACAGGTTCCCACCTGACGCGCGCTTTGCACCCACGCGTGGTCGGGGGGGATCAACTTGAGATTGCCGGCCACGTCCGTGATCGGGACCGGTGTTGCCACGCCGCCGCGGTCGGCGACCAGCACCCCGAAGCATTCCTGCTCTATCAGATCGACACACAGTGAGCCGAGTCGTGTGGCTAACAAGCGGTCGTTGGCGGAGGGTGTGCCGCCGCGTTGCAGGTAGCCGAGAATGGTCACCCTGGCCTCGAGCTTGGTGAGTTCCTCGAGTTGCTTGGACAGGCGCCAGGTGTTACCGCCATGGTGGGATTTGATCGCGGCGAGTTCGCATTTGGCCTGCTCATACTCAAGGGTGCCTTTGGTGCTTTTCTTAAGGGCCCTGGCGGCCGCATAACTGGCGGCATCAGCGACGCGCATCGCGCCCTCGGCCACCGCCACAATGCTGAAGTTTGTGCCGTGGTCGCGGCGGCGCTGAATGGCCGCGGCGATTTTTTCCACTTCGTAGGGGATTTCCGGGATTAGGATCACATCGGCACCGCCGGCTATGCCCGCGCCCAAGGCGAGCCAGCCGGCCCGGTTGCCCATGATCTCCGCCACGATGATGCGGTGATGGCTGTGAGCAGTGCTGTGCAGACGGTCCACTACTTCCGTGACAATGCCCAGCGCGGTGTCGAAGCCGATCGAGGTGTCGGTCAGCGCCAGGTCATTGTCGATGGTCTTGGGCAGGGTGATGATGTTGAGGCCTTTCTCGACCAGGCGCAGGGCATTCTTGTGGGTGCCGCCGCCACCCATGATGACCAGGGCATCGAGTTGTTGCCTCGCGTAGTTCTCCACGATCACGTCGGTCATGTCGCGGATTTCACCATCCATCTCCATGCGGTGCGGCTTGTCGCGACCCGTGCCGAGAATGGTTCCGCCTACGGTGAGGATGCTGGCCAGTGCGGCCTTGTCGAGCGGTTGGCAGAAATTCTGCGCGAGTCCGCGAAACCCATCCTTGAAGCCGGTGACCTCCATGCCACGGCTCAGGGCCGCCTTGCCCACGCTGCGGATCGCGGCATTGAGTCCCGGACAGTCACCCCCGGCGGTCAGTATTCCTATGTGTTTGTTGCGTGCCATTTGCTTTATGTGAGGTTATGACCGGATGGAGCACGGTGTCAACACTTCCCGATCGAACTGAGCGGCGCCGTCGGCCAACATGGCAACATTGTCACTTACTTGGGGTGGCGGGCGCGCGGCAACGGTGGTGGTATGGCACGCAGGCGCAGGTAATGACTTCCCCCGGGGTTGTGTTTTCTCCGGGGAAAGCGGGGCCGCTGGTGCAAGCCGGCGGCCCCGTTCATTCTTGATAGGAGGACAGGCGTCCAGCCTGTTAGGGAAGATGGGCGTCCCGCCTGACCGCCGATGAAACGACAGGCTGGAAGCCCGTCGACCATGACAGGCAGGATGCCTGTCCACCTGCGAACGTGCCAACTATGCGGGCAGCTCCGTCTCGCGGAGTCTGGCGAGAAACGGCGCATAATGCACCAACTCCATCCGGCCGTCGTGATGTTCGATGATGGCCGTGAGGCTTTCCACCCAGTCGCCCGAATTCAGGTAGTGAATGGCCCCCACCTGTTTGTCCTCGGGCGTGTGGATGTGTCCGCAAATGATGCCGGCACAATCCCGGTGGCGAGCCAACCCCTGCAGCAATTCCTCATAACGGTCGACGAAGCAGACCGCCGACTTGACCTTGGCCTTGATGCGTTTGCTGAGGGAGAAATATTCCTTGCCGCGCCAAGCCCGCCACGCGTTGTAAACCCGGTTGATTTGCAGCAGGAAGTCATACCCCACCGATCCGAGTGAGGCAAGCCAGCGGTGATTGGTGGAGACACTGTCAAAGCCATCGCCATGCACCACCAGATAACGGATGCCGTTCAATCCCTCATGGATGTGTTCCTTCAAGAACCGCACCCGCCCGAAGGCCAGCGGCAGCAGGCGCTCCAGAATGTCATCGTGGTTACCGCGCAGATAGATCACCTCGGTGCCGTCATGCTCGGTCATCTTGAGGATTTTGCGGATCACGTGACTGTGGCTGTCCCGCCAGCGCCCGCCCCGCTGCAATGCCCAACCGTCAATGATGTCGCCATTGAGAACCAGTTTGCGGCAGCGGAGGTGCTTGAGAAATTCGACCACCTCATCGGCCTTGCTGTCGGTTGTGCCCAGATGAATGTCGGATAGAAAGACCGTCCGGCAGGAATACTTCGTCCGCTCGCCACTATCCCGCGGGAGTTTCGGCTGGATTTTCGCGCTTTCCGCGAGGTTCGCGAGGTGTTGCTCGAATTCCACGACCACCTTGTCCCAGCTGAGGGCCTGCGCGGTTTGACGGGCTGCCCGGCGCATCGGGTGGTCGGGCCGGAAAGTCAGCGTTTTCAGGGCAAGGCAGATGAATTCCGCGCGGTCGCCCGTTGCCGCCTTGAGGCCGTTTTCGCCAGAATGCACATGCAAGGCCGCCGCCGCAAAATCAAAGCACACCGTCACCAGACCGCTCGCCATCCCTTCTAACAGTACATTGCCGAAGGTGTCGGTCTCGCTGGGAAACACCAGGACATCGGCGGAGGCATAGTGTCTTGCGAGGTCCTGGCCGGTTTTCAGCCCGACAAAGCGGACCCACGGGTATTGCCCGGCGAGTTTGCCGCGCAACGGACCATCACCGACCACCACGCATTGCACATCCGGGTGAGCCTGGCGCATTTGGGCAAACGTATGCATCGCCAGCTCGAAGTTTTTTTCGGGTGCCACCCGGCCCACCATCAGGGCCACCGGGGTGCCGGGCCGCGCCCCCCATTCGGCACGCAGCGTCTCGCAGCGTTGTAGCGGTGTGAAAATTTCCGTGTCCACCCCGCTTCCTAGCAGGTGGACATTGTCCACCCCTTCAGCAGCGAGTCGCTCCACCATGTCACGTGACGGCGTGAGCGTGCAATCCGCGCGCTGGCGGAAACTTGTGTGAAAGCCGGTGGCCACGGGGATGCCCAGCGCATGGGCTGCCTTGAGTGCCGCGATCCCGAGCGGACTCGCGGTGGCCACGTGGATCGCGTCCGGCCGGTTCTTCTGCCAGCGCCCTTTGAGGCCAAACTGCTTCGGTCGCTCCACCTGCAGCACCTCCGAATCTGGCGGCGGCGGCATGCTGGCAGGCGTTTCAATGGCCGGTGCGGAGGCTCCGGTATGGATCACATGCACCTGATGGCCGCGCTGGCGCAGGCCGGCGCTCAGGCGTCCCATGGTCATGGCCACCCCGTTGACCTCCGGCGAAAACGTGTCTGTCACAATTTCAATTCTCATAATTTATTGGGGACGCCCCATGGCCTCCGCCACCGTCCTACACCTGCCTACGGCCAGTCGCGACCGCGATTGGGTGTCAATTCCGTCACATGGCGGGTTGGATAATTTCTGGCACGCATCCCGGCGGCCGCAATGTGACAATTTGCAATGTGACGAAATTGTCACATGATGGGGTTTTGCGCAGCCCCTCCAACCCGTCATTACTGCGCCGTGCCCGCCATCCGGCGACACAACCCAAACAAAACACAAAACACAAAACACACATGCGCAAGCAACTCCTACTCCTCGCCCTGTTCGGCAGCAGTACCCTCCAGTCACCCGCCGAAGCCACCGGCCTGCTCACCGGCAACACCTTCATCGGTGACACCACCTACGACAAACTCTGGTCCTTGTTCACCCTTTACAAGGACGAATCCAACCCGATCCTGCAGGAATTCGCGCTGCAAGGCCGCTTGCAAGTCCAATACGCGGACGGGGACTCCAACGGTCACTTCGATATCGAAGACTTCAAGAACGGCAGTGCCGCCAATGAGCAAAGCGTCTGGGGGGACAAGTTCGAAGCCCGCCGCGCCCGCCTCGGATTCAAATCCAAGTGGTTTCAAAACTGGAAATTCGAAGGCCAGATCGATGCCGATACCACCGACGGCCTGGATGAATTCTATCGGGACATCTACGACCTCTATCTGACCTACGCACCCAGCGACGCACTCAATGTGACGGTCGGCAAGACCAAGGTGAAATTCGGTCGCGAACAGGAAATTTCCTCCAAGGAAATCCTCACCTTCGAGCGCAGCCTGGTTTCCAACCTGCTCGAACCGAATGAACTGACCGGCATCATGGTCAACGGCAAGGGACTCGCCGAGCATTGGCTCTACGAACTCGGGATATACGGCAGCGAGCGTTCGCGCGAGTTTGCCAAGCTCGACCAAGGGGCCATCATCCTTGCCAAGATCGGCTACGACTATGCCGCCCAATC
>CAIKDP010000288.1 GCA_903826205.1 Akkermansiaceae bacterium | reverse complement strand
GCCCATCATCACGACCTTGTCGTCGTTCTTCAGGAAAAATTCGGCAGCGGTGCAGGGCAACGCGGTTAGCAACAGGCTGATGGCAGTGGTGGTGGATTTCATGGGATTCGTCATAATTGTTAGATTATCGCTGGAGTTAGTTCCACTTGTCGGTGCGGAAACAGCAGGCGGGCAATCCCTCCTTGTTCATGAGGTTCGGATCTGCATCCTGCCGCCAGCCGAATCTTACAGCAAGCGGTATGGCCACGGCGTCGCTCCAGACAAGCACACTCTTGCCGTCGATTGCGGCCTTGGCCTCGACGAATTTCTTGTCCTCGCCAGCGATGGTGAAATGATCCAGCGGCTTGCCGTCGCGGCTGGCCAGGCCGCCGCCGGTGGAGTCGAACTGGATGCGGATCTTGGCCGGTCCCGGGCCGCCTGTGACTTCCATGGATTTGTAGATAGGCCCGGAATAGACGAGGTTCTTCTTGCCATACGTATTCGAGAGGGCCCAGAGTGCGAGCCGTCTCCCCACTTCCTGTTTGTTCGTCGCGTGGCAGTCGGGGTAACTGCTGATGTCATGCGTGACCACCATGCCGGTATTGGTTAGAGCCAGCGTAGCCGTCTGGGCTTCCCACAGGTACGGTGCCATTTCAACATCATCGTTGTATTTGGACAGTGCCACTTGAACAAACAGGAACGGAAAATCACCTTGGTTCCATGCCGTCCGCCAGCCGGTGATGAGGGTTTTCATCTTCTCGAAATATGTCATGCAATAAGCATGGCCGCTTCCAAGATTTGATTCACCCTGGTACCAGATCACACCACGGATGCCGTAGGGTGTCAACGGGTGGATCATGCCAAGCCACCTGTCTCCTGATGGCGGCGTGAAATGTTCACACGGGATACCGCCGACGCTCGCGGCAATCAGGCCGATGGGCACTTTGAGTTCCTTGTGAAGTTCGCGGCCGAAGAAATAGGCACAGGCGGAATACCCATGACCACCACCGCGTTTGACCACGATGTTCTGCGGCGTGCATACCAGCCATTCGGCGTTGGTTACGTCCGCGACAGGCACGTGTGAACTTTCCGGCGGCACTTCCATCAGCCGGATCTGCGGATAGTCGGCCGCGGCAATTTCCTTTTCATAATTGACACACGGTTGCTGGCCGGGATGGGGGCCAATCGGCTTTTCCATGTTCGACTGGCCGGAGCACACCCAGACCTCGCCGATGAGAATGTTGCTCAGCGTGAGCGTGTTCGCCCCGGCCACCGTCATCTGATAGGGACCGCCCGCCGCCAGCTTGGGTAGTTTGACCGACCATTGGCCATCGGCGGCGGCGGTCGTGGATGCTGACGAATTCCCAAGGCGTACGGTCACTTTCTCATTGGGACCCGCCCAGCCCCAAATGGGAATCGGCAGGTCGCGCTGGAGCACCATATTGTCACCTAGGAGGTGGGGCAACCGGACGTCCGCCGATGCGATCTGCGCCAGCAACAACGCAGCGAAAATACACAATCTAACGTGCTTACGGTTGATGCCGGTGTGGCAGAGGTCGGTCCTGTCGTGTGGATTCATGTTAGTAGCGTTTTTTGTTAGTTATGAGGTTCTATCAGTCATGCTCAATTTACCCGCATTTGAGCGCCATCCGGCGTGGTCAGGATATTGAGCGATCCGGCATGCTGCCAGCCTTGGTATTGCGCCGGCGCCGCGGCCAGCACTGCCAGGCACATGCTTGCGCCGATTATCAGATTCCTCGTCATGTTGTCATCTTCATGTGGTGGATTTTTCCATTTGTTGCGGCTTCACGCTGAGATTGTCGAAGCAGTTGGGGCCGTAACTGGATACCAGATAGGCCATGTCGTTCTTACGGCCAGCATAGCCCACATATTTCATCGTATGCGTCAAGGGAGCGTGGATTGGAAGCGATAGGTTCCCGAGCCAACCGCATAGACGGCGGCACGGTTTTCCATGCGCAGGAACTTCACGCCCGCTGCTGCTGCAGCAGGCTTGCCCGATTCGGTGACGCCGGCGGCGTCCTTGGCCGGAACATGGACGGTGGCGGTGGTGTTGATGGGGATCGTGACGTCCATGGTCAGTTTGCCACCATCGCGCTTCCAGTT
>CAIKDP010000287.1 GCA_903826205.1 Akkermansiaceae bacterium | reverse complement strand
TGTTCTTGCGCTTGTGGCGGTGGATGCCGGTGGGCATGAGGCGGGCCACCGGCTCGCACTGGTCGAAGAGTTTCTGCAACCGCGCCTCGGAATAGTCGCGGGCATCCTCGTCGGTCTGGTCAAGCCACAGCGCGGGGCCGGGTAGGTTGGAAATGATATAACAAAGCGTGAGTTCCGGTGCCGTGGTTTTCGATGACTGGACCGATGCAATGATGGAGACGAGGCGGATGCGCGGATCGACGATGGCTTCCATGACCTCGCGGATCCAGGGTGAGTTCTCCGACCGGAAGCGTCCCGGGTTGGGCGAATACGGAATGCCATCGACGTGATCCTCGCACCATTCCCACGGCGGCCGCCGGTCAGGTGGTTGCCATGCCTCGCGCCAGATGTCGTGCAGGATTTTCATGATTCCTGCAGGCTGCGGAGAACTTCATCAATCGCTTGGCGGCACTCGCGCTGGATGCCAGTGGCGTCGAGACCTGATAGAATAGGAGGGAGTTCGTTCTCAAACTTCGCCCGCAGGATGGATGTGGCCTGGGCGACCAGTCCGATCCATTCGGTTCTGACCTGATGGAGCGGGACATACTCGCCCTTCTTGACGGCGATCCTCAATTCCCTCTCTTCCACCTCGGCTAGCAATTTGCGGGCCTTGAGCGCCTCCTCGTTGCCCACCGGGGTTTTACTCGCCTTGAGCCCCCGGACCCTGACAAACTCGCGCCAGTCGGCCACCGGCCACATTCCGTTGGACAGCGCCTTCGGTGAACCCTCCATCTTCTGCCAGCCAGTGAGGGTCCGGCGCGTCACGCCCAACACGGCGGCAAGTTCCACCAGGGTTTTCGCGTAGGCGAGCGTTTCCTGACTGCCCGCCGCCCGCGCCTCAATGCGTGACCGCTCGGCCACAGTGAGTGGTTTTCCCGCCGCGACCTTGCGGACCACGTTCTGAAAATCTGCGTCGAGGATTTTCCCGGCGACATCGGGGGACAATTCCTTTGGCTCCATGCCGCAGGACTCGTGTCAATCGGGCATAGGCACGCCCAAGTGTCTCACTTCACCTCTTCCAGCCACTCTTCCGGTGCCCAGTTGTCCCAGCTTTCGCTAGCCTTGTCCGTTTCCGGATGAGAAATTTCGTAGATCCAGCGCCCGTCATCGTACTTGATCGTAACGACATAACCTTCAAGCGGTCCGCTGGGGTAGCGGACAAGCACCTTGGACATTTCGCTGAACTTCGGAGTCATCGGGCACAAAGCTGCCTAATCGCCTGTGCCACGGCAAGAACAAAGGGGAACGTCGCCTCACGGCTTCACAGCGACCCAACCGGCGAAGTTCAGATGGCGCCAGAAGCAATCGACCGAGGCGAAGCCTTCCTGATGCAACAGATCCTCGTTCCAGCGGGCGGTGACCGGCACCAGCACGCCTTCGAGCGACAACCGTTTGCGGTCGATCTCGCCCGGCGAATATCCATTGCGCTCTTTCATGGTTAGGAACAGCTCGACAAACGCCTCGTCGAGTTCCGCGCTGGCACCGAGCACCTTTTCCACCAGCACGAAGGCACCTCCCGGTGCCAGTGACTCGAAGACGCGGCGGATGATCCGCTGGCGGTATTCGATGGGGGTGAATTGCAGCGTGAGCACCGAGAGCACGACGCTGGATGTCACGACCGGGAACTCGTGGCGCAGGTCGGCTCGCTGGATGGTGACGCGATTGCCGTGCGGGTGGCTGGCGAACTGCCCGCGTGCGGCCTCAATCATCGGCTCGCTGATTTCCAGCCCCAGGTAATCGTTGGCATCGCGGAAGTTGGAGGCAAAGGGCAGCAGCGCCTCGCCTCGCGAGCATCCCATGTCGATGATGGTTGTGCCGGGTTGCACGAATTTCGCGCCGACCTCGAAGACCACCATGCGCATCGCGTTGTATTGCGGGATGCTGCGTTGGAGCATGTCGTCAAAAACATCGGTGACCTGCTTGTCGAATTGCCAGGGCCCGGAGGGCATCACATGATCGGTGTCAGTCATGCCCGCGTGACGGGTGTCAACGCGGCAGGCGCTTCACGATCCGCGTGCCCTCTGTCAGGCATGTGCCTTCCCCGGTCACCCAGAGGCACGGGATGTTGAACTTGGCATACATCTCACGGGTCCTTGGGTTGCTTTCAATGGCGAGATATTTCGCGTCCCTGCCGTGGACCGGGAAAACCGCCTGCTCCAACAACCGCTCCTTGATCGCCGGTGGATTCCACCACCCCCGCGGAGCAAAGCACGCGTCGTCGGGAGTCCATCCGGTTTCCTGTTCGATGCGGTCGAGCGTTTTGATCATCCAGGTTTCCGGGCGGGCTGAAATCAGGATGACCGTGTGTGGCCGCACAAGTTCCACCAGCCATTGCCGGTAGCGTTCCTCCCTGAGCCGTAGCTCCATGCGGGGTGGGGTGGTGCCGTGCTTGGGCGAGTTGGCCACCAGCGTGTAGTTAAGGTCTAGCAGGACGATCATAGGGTAATCTGAAGACGTTTGGAGAAAGAGTCCATGGCGGATTTCACAAGGTCCATCCGGGTGCCGTCCGGATAGGGAAGGTCAAATTCAAACGCGATGGCCGCACGCAGGCGGGCGGCGTCAACCGGGCGGGCAGCCGCGCAGGTCGCGTTGATGTTGTTGGAGAAGTCGCGCACCTTCACTGTGCGGAAGAACGGGCCGAACAGGTCGCGGAACTCGGCCTCGGTGTGATATTTCTGGACCTTCGGCTTGTCCTGAAAGTCGCCGATGCGGATGCCCGGCTCGTAATCCAACCTGAACGCGATGTTGCCAGCGTTGGATTCGTTCATGAACGCCTTGCCATTGACCTGCCTCCAACCGGACTCCCCCGCGGAAGACGCGCAGGCATAAACCTTGGTGAACGGGCGGCAGAGCGCGGCGCACAACACGGCGATGTGTTCGCGGTCCTCACGGAAGGGCACGGAGTTCAGCACGCTGGCGATAAAGATGCTGGTCCAGTCCTTGCCCGCCGCAACTTCCGCTAGAAAGGCGCGGGTGAGTTCGATGCTCTCCGCTTTGTTGATGCCCCC
>CAIKDP010000286.1 GCA_903826205.1 Akkermansiaceae bacterium | reverse complement strand
TTTCACCACCGCGTAGGCTTCCGGCAGGATTTGCTCGAGATACTTGATGCGCGAGAGGCGGAAATCCGGCTCGACGTCGTGGAATGCCGCCTTGGCCGCTTCGATGGATTCGGGGGTGGCGTCGACTTGGCCGGGGAGGGCAGGGAATTCCTCGCGCAATAGCGCCAGGCGTTGATCAAGACTGGCCGCGGTGCTGGCCAGTTCCTCCACGCTCATGCGTTCAATCAGCGGCTTTGCCGGGGCCTCCAACACATGGTAACGGGCCAGATAGGCCTGCCATTGGAGCGTCCGTTCGCGCAGCTTTTCCTCCGGCTCGCATTGCAACGTGCCTTCGCTTTCGTTGATGCGCACAACGGTCGGTCGAATACGGCGCAATTCGCGTTGGTTTTTGCTGCCAACGATTTTTTGGAGAATCCACTTGATCATGTGAGAGATGGGGTTCGGCGCAGGTGCCTGCGGGAGGGCTGCCAATACACTGACAATGGCGCCGGTGCAAGCGTTAGAAGAAAAAGAACCATCATCGGTCAGGTGAAAGCTGTCGCCGGCGCGGATTTGGCCGCAGGCTGGCTCAGATGGTCATGGCGTGGAAGCCGCCGTCGACGACCAATTCGATGCCGGTGATGAAGGATCCGGCTTTGCTGGAGGCGAGCAGCAGGGTGGCGCCGATGAGTTCATCGGCGTTGCCGAAGCGCGAGGCCGGGGTCTGGCGCAGAATGTCCAGCACGCGGGATTCATCGAGCACCTTGCGGTTTTGTTCGGCGGGGAAAAAGCCGGGCACCAGCGTGTTGACCCGGATATCCTTGTCCGCCCACTCGCGGGCCAGATTGCGGGTGAGATTGTGCACCGCCGCTTTGGAGGCGGAGTAGGTGAAAATGCGCGAGAGCGGTGTGAGCCCGGAAATGGACCCGAGATTGATGATGGCTGCCGGATGGCTGGCATCCACAAAATACTCGCCAAACACCTGACACGCGCGAAACACCGCCGAAAGGTTGGTGTCGATGATGCGCTGAAATTCTTCTTCCGTCACATCCAGAAAGGGCGTGGCCGAGTTGATCCCCGCACCGTTGATGAGGATGTCCACCTGTCCGGAACGCCCCAGCACCGTGTCGAGCAGGTTTTCCAAAGACTCGCGCGAGGTGACATCCACCGGCACGAAATAGCCCTTGCCGCCGTGGCCGGTGATTTCCGTTAGCCGTTTCTCGGCTTTTTCCGGGATGCGTCCGCCGAGCACCACTTCGGCTCCCGCCCGTGCCAGGCCCACGGCCATGGTGCCGCAGAGTTCGCCGGTGCCGCCAATGACCACGGCGGTCTGGCCGGACAGGTCGAAGAGATCCTTGAGAAAGGGAGCAGTGTGCATGACAGCCATCATGCCCGCTGTGGCGAGTCTGCCAAGCGCGAAATTTCAGGAATTGCGGGATTGCCGGCCAGCGCCGAATCAGGCAGAGTCCCGGAGTGGCAATGGATTTGATCATTCCTTGGTTGGCAACGGCCTCCCGCCGCCGCCGCTGGCTGGTGGGGGTGTCCGGCGGCGCGGATTCCGTGGCCCTGCTCCATTTGTTGGTGAAGGCCGGCCTGCAGCGCTTGGTGGTGTGCCATCTCGACCACCGCTTGCGCGGCCGGGCCTCGACGGCGGACGCACGCTTTGTGCGCCATCTGGCGGCCACCATGGGCTTGCCGGTTGAAATCCAGCGACTGGACGTGGCGTGCCTGGCTCGTGACCGCAACGAATCACTGGAAACCGCGGCCCGCCGGGCACGACATGAGTTTTTCGCGGCTTGTGCACAAAAACACCGCTGCCGCCGGGTCATCCTGGCCCATCATGCCGACGATCAGGCGGAAACCCTGCTTTGGAATCTCTTGCGCGGCTCGCACGGGCTCAAGGGGATGCTCATCGAGCAGCAAATCGCCACCGATGCTGGGCCGGTGTTGGAGATTTTCCGCCCTTTGTTAGGTGTCCGCCGCGCGCAGTTGCGCGCCTGGTTGATGGCACAGGGCCTGCGCTGGCGCGAGGATGCCAGCAATGGCGAGGCCGTGGCCGTGAGGAACCGCCTGCGCCATGAGGTCCTCCCGCTGCTTGATGAAATCGCCGGGCGGGACGCTGCGGCAATGCTGCTGCGCGCGGCCGCGGCCGACGAGGAGGCTCGCGCAATCCTGGCATGGGCGTTGGATCAGGCGCGCCCTATCGATCCCCAGGGACGCTTGCATCTGCCGTCGTTGCGCCAACTCCCGCCACCCTTGCAGCGTGCCGCCGTGCTGCAATACCTGAGAGACCAAGGCGTGGCGGAGTTGGACCGGGCGCTGCTGGGGCGGGTCATGTGCCTGCTGGATCCTGCCGGACCGCCCGCAGTGAACCTGCCTGGCGGCGCTAGGTTGCGGCGGCGGGAAGCCCGGGTGTTTGTCGACTTCTCCAAATTTTAACGTTTTTTTGAAAATATCCGTGCCTCTCTGGCAAAAATCCGCGTCAATGCCTGTGGAGCGCGGTCAACCGCTTATGCGCCCCGTTACCCATTTTCCCTATGTCTTCCGCATCCATCCCCATCCTGCATAAGGAACGCCTGCCGCAATCCGGCGTGCTGGTCATCCCGGGACGCCTTGACTTTGCACTGCTGCTGCACCTCCAAAAGCTCTTTGAGGGGCGTCCCATCACTTGGCTCATCGAGGAGCATGCCCACTACGATACCGGCATCCGCGGCGTTTTCGAGCAAGCCAGCTCGGGGGCGGCGTTTTCCTGTGCGGATGCCGCGCCCGCCCTCGTTGGCAACCAACTCAGGGCTCACCTCGCCGATCGCGGCGTGATCATCTACGTTCCCGGGCGTGCCACGGTGCGTAACGGGTCCTCCTGCCACATCCCATCCTCCCACCTCAAAGTGATGTGCGCGTTCGGCTTGCCCATTCTGCCGATCGCCATTGACATCCCGCAGGGCTCCTGCCTGAGCATCGAGCGCGCCTCCGCACTGCCCCAGGCCGTCATCGCCATTGGCGAGCCCGTCCCTGCGGCTCAGGCCAGCGTGGCCGCCTTTTTGCACAACCTCTATGAGGCTGCACAAGAAGCCTACGCCTCCAGATCCTTGTTCAAGGGGTCCCTGGCCATGGCCCTGCTGGAGGGACTCAAACGCCACGGCTCGACTAACAAAATCATCGATGGCGCGGATGATTCCGAACTCTCCTTCGAGCGCATCCTGCCCCTGGTCATCGCCTTTTCCAAAACCATCAAACAGGAAACCGACAAGGCCCGCGTCGCCATTGTGTTGCCGCCAGGGAAGGCCGGCCTCATCGCCAATCTCGCGGTCCTGTTTGCCGGGAAAACCCCGGTCAACCTTAACTACACCGCAGGTCACGAGGCTATCAAGTCCACCATTCGTCAGGCGGATGTGGATCGCTTCATCACCGCCGACCCCTTTGTGCGCAAGGTGTCATCGTTTCCCTGGCCACCTAACAGGGACCTGCTGCTGGTCGAGCGGGAATTGCCGGCCCTCAAGAAAAAGATCATCCAGTGGACCATCCTCGCCAAATTGCTGCCCACCAGGCTGCTGGGTGGATTGTTAGGTCTCAACCGCAGGAAAGGCGACGATGAGGCCACCTTGCTGTTCACTTCGGGTTCTTCCGGCGAACCCAAGGGCGTGGTTCTGAGCCACCGCAACGTCCTTGCCAACGTCTGCCAATTCAGCACCCGCATTGAGGTTCCCTTTGGCTCATCCATCCTCGGCCCGCTGCCCTTGTTCCACTCGTTTGGTTGCACCGTGACGCTCTGGTTCCCCATCCTTGAAGGCATCAACCTCATCACTTATCCCAACCCGATGGACACCAAGCGCCATGCGGAACTCATCGCCTTTCACCAGATCAACATCCTGCTCGCCACCCCAACATTCCTGCGCGGCTACATGAAGCGCGTCGATCCCGCCCAGCTCACCTCGCTCAAACTCGTGGTCACCGGCGCGGAAAAATTGCCCCGTTCCCTCGCCGATGCCTTTCAGGAAAAATTCAAAATCCGCCCGCAGGAAGGTTATGGCCTGACCGAAACGTCTCCCGCCACCAACTTCAACCTCCCGGACCTCGAGCCGGATTACGAGTCAGTGGTCATCCCGTCGTCGCGCGAGGGTTCGGTCGGCCAACTCCTGCCGGGCCTTGCCATACGCCTCACCGATCCGGTCACCGACCAGCTCGTCCCGCTCAACCGCCAGGGCATCATCTGGTTCAAGGGGCCCAACGTATTCAACGGTTACCTCGGCAATCCCAAACAATCCGCCGAGGTCCTTGTCGATGGCTGGTTCCGGACCGGCGACGTCGGCCGCGTCGATGACGATGGCTTCCTCTACATCGAAGGCCGCATCTCGCGCT
The DNA here is from genome assembly GCA_903826205.1 of Akkermansiaceae bacterium. GTDB lineage: Bacteria > Verrucomicrobiota > Verrucomicrobiia > Verrucomicrobiales > Akkermansiaceae > Luteolibacter. Next base: position 18,855 of record CAIKDP010000286.1, on the reverse strand, counting down.
TCTCCAAAATCGCCGGCGAAATGGTCCCTCACGAAACCGTCGAGGCATCTATCAACAAAGTCCTCGGCCTCGACTCCGAAGCCGAGCGCAAAATCGCCGTCATCGGCATCCCGGACGCGCACAAGGGCGAGTCCATCCTCTTGTTATCCACCATCGCCGGGCCCGCCCTCGAGCAGGAATGCATCGATCTCCGCTACAAACTCCTCGATGACGGACTCGCCTCCTTGTGGTGCCCCAAACATATCCTCTACGTGCCTGAAATCCCCGTCCTCGCCTCCGGCAAGCTCGATATCAAATCCTGCGAAGCCCTCGCCAAGGCGGCCATGTGAAAGCATGGATAGTGGATTGCAGATAGAAGATCGTGGATCGCAGACGCATCCACTATCCACTATCTTCCCCGATAACTTATAACTTCCCCCTCATGCCCAACCGCATTGACTCCACCTTCGCCCGTCTCCGCGCTACCAGGCAAAAAGCCTTCGTTGCTTATGTCGCCGCCGGTGATCCGGATTTTTCGCGCTCGCTTGAGGTCATCCGTGCACTCGCCGATGGTGGTGCCGATATCATCGAGCTGGGTCTGCCGTTTTCCGATCCGCTGGCCGATGGCATCGTCAATCAGCTCGCCGCGGAACGCGCGCTGCTTGCAGGCATGACCACGGCCCGCTCGCTTGAGCTGATTCGCGAGTTCCGCCAAACCCACCAAACGCCCATTGTCCTTTTCACCTATCTGAATCCGGTCTTCACCTACGGCTTTGAGGCGTTCCACCGCGATGCCGCCGCCGCCGGGGCCGATGGCATCCTGTTGTTAGACCTGCCGCCCGATGAGGCGGCCCTCAACCCGGAATTGGCCCTGGGTGCCGGCCTCAAACACATCCGTCTCATCGCTCCCTCCACGCCTCCCGCACGCGTCAAACTGCTGGCGCAATCCGCCGAGGGCTTCATCTATGCGCTTTCGCGCGCCGGCGTCACCGGCGCGCATGACGCGCCGTCCGCCAACCTCGATGTCCTGATCTCCTCTATCAAAGCACACACCGCTGTCCCGGTATGTGTGGGTTTCGGCATCACCACGCCGGAGCAGGCGGCCATGGTTGCGGCGGTGGCCGATGGCGTTATCGTCGGATCCGCCATCGTCAAACAAATCCAGCTCAACCCGGACAACCCGGCGGCGGCAGTCCGCGCCTTCACCGCCCCGCTCATCGCGGCTACCAAGGCGCCATGATGGCGCTATGGCCGGCTAGCTTCAGCGCAGGATTTGGATTGTCCCACGCTTGCCATCCATGCGCACGCGCATGCCGCTCTTCAAGGTTTTGGTGAGATTCTTGATAGAGACAATCGCCGGCAGTCCCATCTCGCGCGCCACGATCGCCGAATGCGACAGGAGACTTCCGCGCTCGACCAGTAGCGCGCTCACGCTCGGATAAAGCGGCACCCAGCCCGGATCGGTGCGCGGCGTGACCAGAATCTCGCCGTTCAACTCCAGATCATCATGGGCACCCATCACGACTTTCACGACACCCTCGACGATGCCCGGACAACAAGGCAGCCCTTGCAAGTCAGCGTCCGGGTCTTTTTCCATGGAAACCGCCTCTTCATCGTCACCCGTGAGCAGGGGATTGGTCCAATACACCGGACCACGGCTCAAGACGCGGGTCCTGGGTTCCTCACATTCAAAGCGCTGATAGCTCGCCTTGCGCAAGGCGACGAGTCCGGCCACATCGAAGCTCGCGAGCGTTCCCTGAAAGACCCCGGCGATTTCTTCGACGGTCACAAAGAAAATGTCCCGCGGCTCCTCGATGATGCCGCGGGCGGCCAGATCCCCGCCGATGGCCAGGAACATCGAACGGGCCACGCCATAGATGCGCGTCCGTGCAAAGCGCGTGTTCTCACGGTTTCTAACCGCCTTGCGCGCGTGCCGCAGCGACCACCTGTATATGATTCTCTTGGAGCCGGAAAGGTGTCCCGCCAGCCGATCTTCCGCCTCCGCACGCAGGGCCTTTTCGCGCTTCTCAAACGCTTCGAGATCCGTGGTCCCTGAGCGCAAATAGTTCTTGAGACAGGTGAACAGGTAGGAGGTGTCCGTGTAGAGATCGACCTCCTCCAGCTTCATCTCATTCATGCAGCGGAATCCAAAATGGTCGACGTAGTCGAGGACGCTTTGGAAAAACTCCTGATGGGGCGACTGGTTCAAGGCCTCCATGCAATCCGACGCTGGGGTCTCTTCGATGAGCGCGCGCAGAGCAGGCCGTGTGCTGATGACGCCGGCCATTCGGATGAGGGCTTTTGTCGGTTCCGCACTCTCAAGGTTGCCTTCACCCGCCAGCAGGTCGTTCAGCAGGGTGGAATCCAGCCCGCCCAACCATTTTCCGGTGAGCTTCTTGAGCAAACCGAAATGAACCATGCAGAGGAAGTCATTGATGATCGGCGCCTTCCAGCGGCCAATCATGTTGCGCTCCATTTCCACATAGATGCGGTGGATCTGGTCCCCGCGCATGCGGGCGTAGTCGAGATTCCGGTATTTGAGATAGTCGAGTTTGAAGGTGGCGAGAAACTTGTCCACCACCCTCTGGATCGTGAAGTGATACCAGATGAAGGACAGACCGGTCTTGAACTGAAGATACCTGCCATGGGGCGTGTTCCATGTCGGGTGCGGACTGATGCGTTCCGCGATCTCATCCGATAGAGACTCGGTCACCCCCATCATGGTTTCCATGAATTCCCGGTTGGATTTCGCGCCGGGAAGAATTCCCACAAGTTTGTACCAGTTGTAGAGGTTGTAATACACACGCCCATGGAGGCATCCGAGCATATTGCCCAGATAGTCATCCATGTCCTTGATGACCTCCCGCGGGACATTGAGCACCTCGCAAAACTGGATATAGACCGCCTTGTAGTTTCTGAGGGCGAAACTAAAGGTGAGTGGCGAGGTGAGACCGCCGTAGGATTCAATGATGTTGGAGTTGTCCCAAAGGTTGAGATAACCAAGGAGATCCTTCTTAAGCGTGGTGACGGGACGTGTCTGCAGCACGTGGACCTTGCCATCCGCGATCGCCCATTCAACATCCTGCGGCCAATGATAGGCATTGAGGATTCCCGAGCCCAGATCATGGAGCGCGGTGAGCTCGGACGGCGTGAGCACATCGCGGTTCCTCTGCGGCTCGGCAAGCGGGACACTCTGACAACCGCCCGGAGCGGCACGCCGGAAGGCGGCCTCCTTCGTGGGAATCTCCTTGCGCGTGAGAGTGCCATTCCCGGCGTCGATCCAATAGGAGTCGGCCTCTAGACTGCCCGAAACAAGTCCATCGCCCACACCGAAAACCGCGGAGATGAGGAATTCCCTCAGGTGCCCTGCCACAGGTTCGCAGGTGAACAGCACGCCTGATTTGTCAGGATCGATCATGCGTTGGATCACCACCGACACGCAGGAGCCCTTGAGCGGGATGTTGTTTTCCAGCCGATAGCACAGCCCGCGCTCTGAGAACCCCGAGGCCCAACAAAGTTTGACGCAGCGTTCGACCTCGCCGAGCGTGTCCACGTACAAGTAACTCGATAGCTGACCGGCAAACGAGTGCTTGTGGCCGTCCTCGTCCGCCGCTGATGAACGCACCGACACAACCCCGCGTCGCACCTCATCATAACCCCCGCTAACAAGTGCCTTGAGCGAGGCGGGAAGGTCGGCCCCGACAATTAGCGCTTCAATCTCACGGGCGGCTTCCATGGCATTGATCCGGGAGGTTTCAAGACGGTCGATGACAGCATCGACCATGGTGCCGGTTCCCGTTTCATCCATGAACTTTAGAAAGACGCGCCTGCCTAGCACGCACCAATCGGGAACCGGAAAGCCCCGTTGGGTCATAAGGTAGAGGTTGTACCCTTTGCCTCCGGCCTCACGTTTTGCAAATGACTCGGTGCTGGTTTTTTTGACGATCATTTTCGATGGCTAAAATCCCAGGGTTGCGGCCAATGCCAGATAGCCGAGAATTAGATAGAGGCCGACCAACCCGCGAAACATTTTTGCGGCCCAGGCCATCGGGCGGATGATGAACACGAGCGCCGGAATGCTGACCAGCACCAGAGATCCTGACAGGACGATGTTTTCAATTCCTGTTAGCGAACCGGCCAGGACATGCCGGACAATGACCAGTGGCAGGATGGCTTGACTGAGGCTCAGGGCGACAGCCCCGGGCACCGTGAAAATCTTCGAGTAACTTTCAACGTGCGGGCGTTCCTCAGTTGGGGCAAAGGTCTTGCGGGCGAACTCGAACAGGTTGAAATAGCCCCAGTTTAGCATCAGCAGCAGCCACATGGAGGGTGAAAATCCCCAGAAGGGAAGTCCTGTCACCACACTCACGACAGTGCCGGCACTCAGGACCGAGACAAACGTGTGCAGAACGGCGTAGGTCGTGAGATGGGGGCGGAGATGTTCGCCAATGAAAAACTCCCGATACATCACGAAGCTATAGCCCATTGCCAGCAAATGACTGAGTGCAAGCACGGGGGCCAGCAAACAGAGAGCCAGCAGTTCAAACACACAAAGCCCGAGGATCACCCGTTTCGCCTCGGGAATCCTGATGAGTCCTCTGGCCAAGGGCCGGTCGGGATTCACCACCACATCGGTGGCATGGTCCTTGATCTCATCAAAGATCCGCAGTCGGAGAAAAAAGGCCACCGCCACCACGAAGGCGAGCGGGAGGCGTTCGAGTGCCGGAGCATTGCGATTCAATTCAGGCGATGCTAACAGCACAAGCCCAAGGCTCGCATTGGCAAGCGTGAAACTCGCGATCATTGGCACATGTGTGGCAGGTGCAAAGCGCTCGCTGAGAAAGATCCACCAGCTTTTCATGCGGAATGGATTTGGGTTGATTGACCCGTGATAATCAGGTCCTTGAGCACGGTGTACTCAACTTTCGAGTGGTGGCGAGGGTCCATCGGCACGCCTTCCACCAAGTGGATCTCGTCGACCGGGATTTGATTCTTGTCGAAGATGCGCCGGACTTCACGGGTCACGCTGGCAGTTTCGAAGCCGTCCCTGAGCTTGAGCACCACGCAGGTCCGCTCCCCCAAACGCTCGTCCGGTATGCCCAGAAACGCGGCTTGGTCCGCAAATGGCATGCGCTTGAGAAGTACTTCCGGCCGCACGGGAAACAAGTATTTTCCAGCGCGTTCAATGGCATTGTGGATGCGCCCCACGACCCACAGTTCGCCCGACTCGTCGGTGTGGGCGAGATCACCGGTGCGGTGCCAGACGCGCCCGTCCTCGCCGAGAATCTTGGTATTGAAGAATGCCTCGGGGTTGTTGTAATAATCGCGGCAGACATGGTCGCCACTCACGATGAATTCCCCGATCTCACCCGGCTTGACTTCGATCTCGCTCCAAGGTGTCGCCTGAAGATCGACAGGATCCTTGCGGATCTTGATGAACTTATACTCGAGGTTTGAATCAATGCGCCCAACATTGACGCCCTCCTCAAGCATCTCCGGGTCACTGTAACGCGGCGTCTGCGCCAGCCAGGCGTGCCCCTCAATGTGAGCCATGGGTTCAACCTCGGTCGATCCATAGAAAATCCAGAGCTCGGCATCCCCCGCAATTTCCACAAAACTTTTCACGTCATCTTTTGAAATCGGGGCACCGCCGGTAACCACGCGTCGCAGGCCGGTCAGTCGCGTCCCCGTCATGTGGCAGTATCTGGCCACCCCCGCGAGCATCGAGGGCGAAAGCGTGGCGCAGGTGACGTTTTGTGAGCGAATTTGGGACACGAGGATGGCAGGGTCCTTGTCCGAGGGCTTTGCCAGATCGAGCCCCGGCAGCACCGTGGTGACCCCGGCAGCCAGGTTGTTCAGCGAAAAAATTGGAAAGGCGGGCAGGTCCCGGTCAGCAGGTGTATAGGGGATGACCTTGTCCAAGGCCTCGTGTTGGGCCGAAAGAAAACGATGGGTGCGCCTGGCACCTTTGGGGGTGCCGGAGCTTCCCGTGGTGAAGGTGATGAGTGCGGTGAACTCACTCTCCACGGGCGCGATCGCGGCTTCGCCCGGGGTTTCTAGCAGCTTGCCGAATCGGTGCTCATATCCCTCACCCGGACCCCACAGAATCCTGAGTTGCATGTTAGAGAAGGCGGGGACCTGCGCCACCAGATCGAAGGCGGGCTTGAATGAGATCATGGCTTGGGGGTCGACGCACTCGGCGCTGGCCCCGAGGTGACTGGAGCGGGCCCACGAGTCGAGAAATACCGCGATGGCCCCGATGCGCTGCACGGCGAACATCGCCGTATACATGTCGAGCCCCATCGGCAGAAAGATGATGACCCGGTCGCCCCGCGCAATTCCAAGATCCAGAAGACCCTGGGCAAAACGGCGGATCCGGAGTCCGAAATCCAGATAGCTGATTTCTTGGTGTTCAAAGCGGCTGTGCGTATTGCCGTCCCAGGCGTCGATGGCCCCGGGCGCAACCCAACAAAGCGCCGCGCGCCAGGGAAAATCCCTCAGGTGCGCTTCAATATAGCTGATCACATTGTTGCCGGCGGTGCTGCCGGGTTGGAATCCGATGCGCTCTGAGGTCATGGTTGGAGGCCTTTCTGCCTGATTCTCCTGATTTCGGCAATGCCAGGATTCCGGTAATAGCGGGTAGCCGCGGTTTTCGTGTTAGGAATCCCCTCGATCCTGCCAGTGCGGACTACCTGATCCAGAACCTGCTCCACGGCCTTGAGTTCTTCGATGGAGCTTGCCAGCGCATGCTCGACGAAGCGGCGCCCCCTGATGACATCCACCTCGTGTCGTGCGATAATCTCGCCGTCGTCGACTGCACGTGTCATGCGGTGGATGGTAAACCCCGCCTGTCGCCCTTCGGCTTGTGCCCAGAGGTCGCAGAAGAGCCCTCGTTGTTCGGGTAGTAGGCCATGATGGATGTTGATACAGCCGAGGCGGGGGGCCTCCAGGGCCGCCCTGCTGTAGATGAAGCGGGTGCGGGCGTTGATCACCAAATCAAACATTCCCAGAATGCCGATGGTTTCAACCGCATTGATATGGGTGGCGGTGAAGACGCTTTTTCCTGCCGCACGCATGGCTTGTTCGCGGGGGTCGCGAAACGAGGCCAGGGTGTTTCTGACAAGCTCGGCACCTATCCCCGGGGCGAGCCGCGAGAGCCAAAGCCCCAATCCTTTGGCGAAGGTTTGCAGGTCACGGTTTTCCAGAAACAGGACTGCCGTGACATGCGGGTTGTTCGCGAGTCCCCCAACCAGGCGTCCATAGTTCTCCGGAACGAAGGTCACCCGGGAGGTGACAAGCAGGGATTTCATGGGCGGGGGCCTCCACAGGATTTCACGGCCACACCAACATGAAATCCGCATTTGCCCCGGATGATGCTCCCCCTGAGTTGGTAAGGTGGGCGTTTCATGTCAGGCCGGCTTTCTTGACGTGCGCGTGGTGCCGACCAACAGTCTGCCAAGTGCGGCCAGGACGTTCTGGCGCAACTTCCAAATGCGGACCCCCTGATAGTCGCCCGGATGCAGCGCCTTGGGCAGCAGCGGATCCAGTGACATGCAGGTTCTCCAGAGGTCGTATTCGGTTCCAGACCACTTCAATAGCGCTTCCTTGCCGGATGTCTTGCCCGGGGCAAGCGCCAGATGCCTTTCCAGCGTTTCCCAAGCCCGGTTGATGCGCTTGAAATCCCATGCCGCACCCACCAGATCCGGGGGGGATTCACCCGCGCAGGTACGCGCCTCCATCAGCACCAGTGACGAAGCCTCCACCTGCACTTGTTTCAATTCACTGGCGATTTGGCTCAATGGATCGGGGCTGATCCAAACACTCATTTGCAGACAGCCAAAATGCAGTCGCCTCAGCGTCTTGCGTACCAACCCGCGGGTGTGCCGCTCAGCTTCCGGAACGTCAAACATCACCAGACCCCACTGCCCAGCCCAGGCGCGTGACCATTCGCTCTCCGGATCGCGCCCGCCGAGCGCCGCCCGTCTCCCCAACTCAGTCAGTCGATAGACCCGATCCTTGTCAGTGCGGGGCTCCTTCCGCGATTCAACAAAGCGTTGCGCTTCAAGTGTCTGTATCTGCCGAAGACAACCATTCCGGTACGCCCAACTCTCAAACGAATCATTCATGTTCCTCCATGTCGGGCTCAGCATGATGTCCACAGTCCAACTCAGCCGATACAACAGCAATTCGCTTTTCACTCTCATCACGCAACCATCCTGCAATACTTTTGGACGACCGTCCATAATTATTGCAGTGCCCGGCCAATGATTTTCATTGGCGCGCGTGCGGCATGCAACAGGCACAAATGCGTGCGAATTCCCGGGACGCCCGTCCAAATAATCCGCAGATCGGATCTGGGTGAGAGGGGTGTTTTTGCGCAGGTGAATCTTGACGCGGTATGGGGTTGTGCCTAAGGTGCCGGTGTTTGGCGAGTGCATGCCAAACCCAATCCGAATCCTCCCATGCTCCTCCACTTTTTCAAAATGAACGGTGCGGGCAATGATTTCATCATTGTCGACAATCGCGACCTGTCACTCACCGCGGCCCTGGATGAGGACACGATTGCCGCGCTATGCGACCGCAACCGCGGCATTGGTGCCGACGGATTGTTAGCTGTCGAACCGGCGCGCAAGGGGGCGGATTACCGGTTCCGATATTACAATGCGGATGGCGGGGAAGCGGAGATGTGCGGCAACGGGGCGCGATGTTTTGGCCGGTTCACAGCCCATTTGGGCGAGTCCTTGCGTGAGCGAGTCAGCTTCGAGACCATGGTCGGCACCCTGACGGCCGAATTGATCGGAGACGATGTTCGCATTGCCATGTCGGATCCCAAGGATCTTCAACTCAACACCGGCGCCAGCGTGCCCGGCTTGGATGCCAGCCTGCATTTCATCAACAGCGGGGTGCCTCATGTGGTCGCCTTTGTCGAAAACCCGGAGGCACTTGATGCTTTCGATGTCACCCGGCACGGCAGCGCCATCCGCCATCATCCGGCATTTGCGCCGGCGGGCACCAACGCGAATTTTGTGGCGGTGCTCGCGCCGGATCACCTTTCCATTCGCACATTTGAACGTGGTGTGGAGGACGAAACGCTTGCCTGTGGCACAGGTATGGTCGCCTGCGCCTTGATCCACCACCTGCTCAGCGGCACACCAAGCCCGATCAAGGTGGACGTCGAGGGCGGTGACACCTTGGAAATCGGGTTTGAGAGATCGGGTGACCAAGGGTTCAAAAACGTCACCCTCACAGGGCCTGCGGACTTTGTGTTTGAGGGTGAAATCGATATCTGAGAACTGGCAGAAAATACGGCTTGGATGAATGGGCCGTATCGTTTAGATTCCGCGCGCCATGCAATTTTCAGGCACCTACACTGCCCTAATCACACCGTTCCGCGGCGGCATCGTTGATGTTGCCGCATTTCAAGCCCTGATAGAGCGCCAGATCGCAGGTGGTGTGGATGGCATCGTTCCCACCGGCACCACCGGGGAATCCCCAACGCTCAATACCGAGGAGCACATCGAAGTGATCCGCCTGGCCGTAGAGTTTGCCGCCGGCCGCTGCGCGGTAATCGCCGGAACGGGCTCCAATTCGACGGCCGAGGCGATCGAACTCACCCAGGCCGCCGAGCAACTCGGGGCCAGCGGGTCGCTGCAAGTGTGCCCGTACTACAACAAGCCCCAACAGGAAGGGCTCTACCTGCATTTCAAGGCCATTGCGGAGGCCACCCGACTGCCGCTCATGCTCTATAGCGTGCCGGGCCGCTCCGTCGTCGAAATCGGCGCGGAAACCGTGGCCCGCCTCGCCGCGGATTTTCCTAACATCAAGGCCATCAAGGAGGCGGGCGGGTCGGTCGATCGCGTCAACCAACTGCTCCAGGTGGTACCTGCGGATTTCGGCATTCTTTGCGGCGACGATCCGCTAACCCTGCCGTTCATTGCCTGTGGTGCCACGGGATTGGTGTCGGTGGCATCCAACCTGATTCCGGATGTGATCGCCCGCCTGGTGCGCGCCTGTCTGAACGGCTCGTTCGATGAGGCGCTGGCCATTCACAAGCAATACTATCCACTCATGCGCGGATTGATGTCCCTCGACGTCAATCCGGTGCCGATCAAATCCGCGGTTGCCCTGCAAGGCCACTGCGCGCCGGACTTCCGTTTGCCACTCGCCCCACTGACCGCGGCCAATACCGCCCGTCTAACCGGCCTGCTGGAGTCGTACAATTTGCTTCCCTGACCCCCGATAACCGATAATTCATACCCCAGCCTACCATGTCCAAACTCTATATACCAGGTCCCATCAATGTTTCCAAGGAAACCTTTGCCGCCATGAGCCAGCCGATGATCGGCCATCGTGGCAGTGAATTCGAGGTGCTGTATGCGTCCACCCAGCCCGTGCTGCAACAGCTTGCCGGCACGACGCGTCCGGTGTTTCTGTCCACATCATCGGCGTGGGGGGTCATGGAGGCCTCACTGCGCAACCTGTGCGGTAAAAAGGTGCTCAACCTCTGCTGCGGCGCATTCTCTGACAAGTGGTTCGATGTGTCTAACAAACTTGGGCTCGCCGCCGAGAAAATCCAGGTTGAGTGGGGTGAAGCCATCAGCCCGGAAGTCGTGCGCGCCAAGCTTGCGGAGGGCGGGTTTGATCTTGTCACCCTGATACATAACGAGACCTCCACCGGGGTGATGAATGATCTGCCGGCCATCGCCGAGGTGGTCAAGTCATTCCCCGGCGTACTGCTCGTTGTGGATGCCGTTTCGTCATACTCGGCGATGCCTTTCGCCATGGATGCCCTTGGCATCGATGTGCTGCTGGCCGGGGTGCAGAAGGCTCTGGCCTTGCCGCCGGGAATGGCGGTGTTTGCCTGTTCCGAAGCGGCGCTGGAGCGCGCCAAGAGCCTGCCCAACCGCGGTTACTATTTTGACTTCATCGAGTTTGCCAAAAACGCGGAAAAGAACAACACGCCATCCACGCCGGCCATTTCCCTCATCTTCGGCCTCCAGCACATGCTCGGCAGCATCGCCGCCGAAGGTTTGGAGCAGCGCTTCGCCCGGCACGCATCTAACAACGCGCTCATCCATGCCTGGGGCGCCCGCCACGGGTTCGCAAATTTCGCGCCCGCCGGCAATCAGAGCGTGACCCTCACGTGTTTCACCAAGCCGGATGCGTTCGACCAAGCCACCTTCATCAAGAGCCTCAAGGCCAAGCACGGCTATATCATCAACGGCGGCTACGGCAAGATCAAGGGCCTCACCTTCCGCATCTCCAACATGGGCAATGAGACCGCCACCACCATGGGCGAGCTCATCGCCGCCATGGATGATGTGTTAGGATAACCCGGCCGGAGTGAGCACCCTAGCAATGACAAGACAATCATTCTCCTGGATCACGGTACTTGGCCTCGGTCTGGCAGGGCCACTGGCGGCCGTGGCGCTTGGTGCGGATACCGGCCCGTCCGCCGCGCCAAGCCATGCCTATAAGTTGTGGTATAATCAACCGGCCCAAGGCTGGGAGACGGAGGCGCTGCCCATCGGCAACGGCCGCTTGGGCGCGATGCTTTTCGGTGCCGTCGAGAAGGAGCAGATTCAATTCAATGAGAACAGCCTGTGGGAAGGCGACGAGAATGACACGGGGCGCTACCAGAATTTCGGCGAATTGGAGGTGGCCTTGCCGCCGGCCAAGGATGTTGCCGGCTACCGGCGGGAGTTGGATATCGAGCGGGCGGTTCACACCGTGACCTACACGAGCGGGGGCGTTAGTTATCGCCGCGAGGCCTTTGCCAGTTATCCCGACCAGGTCATGGTGTTGCGCTTTGAGGCGGACAAACCGGGCAGCTTCACCGGCGCCCTCACGCTCAAGGATGCGCACGGTGCCGGGATGGTCATTGAGCCTAACTGTCTAACAGCCTCCGGCAAATTGAATAACGGCTTGCAGTATGAGTCGCAGTTGCGGGTCATCAACGACGGTGGCACATTGGCCGCAACGCCCACGGGCATTGCTTTCCAAGGGGTCGACCGCCTGACGCTCGTTCTCGGTGCCGGCACGGATTATCTCAACCAGCGGAGCAAAGGCTGGCGGACCGGCGAATTGCCGCACCGGTTGGTGACGGAACGCGTCGACAAGGCGGCCAAGCGCGCCTATGCCGACTTGCTCGCGGCCCACATCAAGGACTACCAGTCGCTCTTTCAAAGGAGTACGCTCAGCCTTGGCACCTCCGCGGACGCCAGTCGTGGATTGCCGACCGACAAGCGGTTGGTGGCCTATCGTGGGGCTGACTTGAAGTTGCCCACTGGAATGGCATACGACGGCAACAAGGTCGCGGAAACCAAGGGGGGCACCCGGGATCCGGAATTGGAAGTGTTGTTATTCCAGTATGCGAGGTATCTCATGATTGGATCGTCGCGCAATGCCTTGCCCGCCAACCTGCAAGGGCTGTGGAACCACAGCAACAGACCCCCGTGGCGCTGCGATTATCACACGGATGTGAACGTGCAGATGAATTACTGGTTTGTCGATCACGCCAACCTGTCGGAATGCTTTGCACCTTACGCGGAATGGTTGTACTCGATCCGCGAGGTGCGGCGGGATGAGACTTTCAAAGCCTTCAAGGTCAGGGGGTGGACGATGCATGCGGAGAACGGAGTGTTCGGTGGCTCCAGCTGGAAATGGGTGAACCCCACCGCGGCCTGGTGCGCCCAGAACCTGTGGGACCACTATGCCTTCACCCAGGACAAGGAATACCTGCGCACCCGCGCCTATCCGGTCATGAAGGACCTCTGCGAGTTCTGGGAGGATTTCCTCAAACCGCTGCCGGATGGATCATTGGTGGCCCCCAAAGGGTATTCGCCGGAACACGGGCCGGAAGGTGTCGATGGCGTGTCCCATGACCAACAATTGGTGTGGGACCTTTTTTCCAACATGATCGAAGCCTCCAAGGCCCTCGATGTGGATGCCGAATACAGGCAGAAAATCCAAGCGCTGCGCGACCGTCTGATGGGCCCGAAAATCGGCAAGTGGGGGCAATTGCAGGAATGGATGGAGGACATTGATGATCCGAAGGACGACCACCGGCATTTGTCCCACATGATCGCCGTGCATCCCGGCCGGCAGATTTCACCGCTGACCACACCCCAACTGGCGGCGGCGGCCAAAGTCTCGATGAATGCCCGCGGCGATGAATCCACCGGATGGAGCCGCGCCTGGAAAATCTGCATCTGGGCCCGCTTGCAGGATGGCAACCGCACCTACAAAATCCTCAACGGCATGCTCAAGAGCCAGATCACGCCCAACCTGTTCGATACCCATCCGCCGTTCCAGATCGACGGCAATTTCGGCTACGCGGCAGGCGTTTGCGAAATGTTGGTCCAGTCGCACATGGATTTCATCCAATTGCTCCCGGCATTGCCGGCCGCATGGCCGGAAGGATCGGTTAGAGGGTTGCGTGCCCGTGGCGGCTTTGCAGTGGATGTGGAATGGAAAAACGGCGTGCTCGCGTCGGCCACGATTCGCAGCCTCGCCGGCAAGTCCTGCCGAGTGCGCTACGGTGAAAAGATGGTGGAGCTGACACTGAAGCCGGGCGAGTCCATACGCCTTGGCGGAGACCTGCAACCGTAGCGGGCTACTTGGCGACCGGGAAAACCGCCTTGAGGGTTTTGATAGGCACGTGGAGTTGTTTGACAGCCACGGCATCCAAGGACTCCGGATTGCCGGTGAGATGAATCGTGGTTTGGCGGTGCATGATGCTGGCGGCGGGTTTGAGGGCTGCCGCGGGCGAGGAGGTTTCCAATTCGTAAAACGGCCCTAACGGTGGCTTGCCCGGGGCGGGGGAGCCGTCATTGTAGGAATTGATCACATCGCCGCCGTAGGGGGTTTTCTGTTGTTCCCACGCGGAGTTGACGTAGCTCACGGTGTCCTGGGGCTGGGTGTAAAGCACGAGGTTGAGGGCTTGGTTTTCGCCGCTATAGCTGCCGGCCACGCCCAGTGAACGGCGAGGCGGGATGCCGATTTTCCCGCGTTGTTCGCCATCACCCTTGAAGAAGATCACGCCCTCGCGCACTTGGAGCCGCTCGCCGGGGACTTTGCCAAAGTAGGCGTCATTGACAAGCGGGCCGAGTTGTGGGTCCTCGCCCTGCCGGACCGGGATGGCGACGACGGTTTCCGGTGAGGGCTTGTACATGCCCAACATCCAGACGGAAAGCAAACCGGTGTCCGGGAGCCACGCATTGTCACCGCGGTTGGTGAGTTGGTTGCTGGTTTCATAAGCGACCGCCTTGACGTCTGCGGCCAGTGGCACGCCCAACAGACGGGAGATTTCCTCTTTGGGAAGCAGGCGCACGGTGCGTTTGACTTCGACGTGGAATTGGGTTCCCGAGTGATTGGCCAGCTTGAAGGTTTTGAGAAATTCCGCTTGGGATGCGGAGGATGAGACCACGTCGAAGGCTTGGGTATCGAGCGGCGGCGGGGTTTTCCAATTGGCAAAATCAAAGGGGGTGCCGGCGGGGAAGAAGATCCCGTATTGGCCGCCTTCCGGCCCCAACCAGAGCCGTTCCTCGCCGCCAAACACATAGATGTGCGACTCGAGTTTGCCGGCGGCCTTGTCCTCTGACAGAACGCCCTGCTCGATGAGTTTGTAATTCAACCAGCCGAAGCTGTACCCGCTGTCACCCGCGGCGGTGCTGGTCATGACACGGCCTTGAAACGCCGGTGCCAGAGCCACCGCGGCGTCGCCATCCTTGAGTTCAATCACGGCGGTGTGTTGACGCAGGAACTCCACATCCTTGCCATAGGGAAGGGGAGTTTCCGCGGAAAGCGAACCGATGGCGAGCAGGAACAACGGGATTGGTGTTTTCATAGGTATTGGCAGCCCATGATAGGCCCGGAGGGCTTGAAGGCAATCCCATAATTGCCCCGCTGCTCATGGCGGCAGGGCGGTGACCGGCAATAGGCCGGCGCCCAGAGGCGCGGACATCTTGCCCGGATCCAAATTTGGCATGACACCCGGGCCGGCCGGTCAGAAGCTGTAGGAAAGGCTCAGCGCCACGGCATTGGATAGATTGGTATCCGGGCCAAACTCCGCACGGTAGTTCGCACCAACGGTCAAGGCATCGGTCAGATGCCAGATTGCGCCCACGCCGACCGAGAAGAGGTCCTGACCCAAGCCCGGAGCGATCACGCTGAACGGTGTGTTGCCGTAGACGAACCTGGCACCCACCAAGCGCTCCGCATCGAGGAAGTTATGGGTGTAGCCGATGCTGCCGAGCAGGGTGAGGCCGGCGGTTAGTTGGTACTCCGCATTGAGTGTTATTTCCGCGAGCAACGCGTCTTGATCCATGGCGTTGACGGCCAAGGCGGCGTTCGTCCCTGATTCATGGATCGCATCCACATTGGCCTGCAGATAATGGACGTTGAGCATGGGGCTGAGGCGGAGCTTGTCCTGCTTGTAAACATCCGCTCTAACGGAAGCAAAGACGTCGATTGCCCTGGTATCCCCGCCGTCGAAACGGGCCAGCCCAGTGAGGGTGTTGCGAGTGCCGTCGAATTGGTAGCTGCCGTAGGTCAAACCGCCATCAACGATGATGTTATGTTCGGTCTGTGCCAGATAGCTGAGGAAGCCGCCTATCACATATCCGCTAGCCTCCGCATTCACAAACGCGGAGGAGACTTGGCCGTCATCCAAACCGATGAATCCGCCGAAGGTGAGGTTGTTGATGGTATGGCGGATTCCGGCGATGCCACCATTGCTGTTGATGTCGTAGTCGGCTCCGTTGAGGGAGGAGTTGGTACTCGCGTCATAGTGGGTGAAGGCTCCAAAGACCGTCGTGTTTCTCTCTGCTAGAGCCGGTGGCGCGGCCGCCATGCCACCCTTGGAGTCCTGCATGCCGCCCTTGGAGTCGGCCATGCCGCCCTTGGAGTCAGGCATGCCGCCCTTGGAGTCCTGCACGGGGGATGGGGGCGGCGCCACAGATGGTCCGGGAATGCCCATGGCGGTGCGGGTGTAGTTGCGTGTGACCTGGATGCCGTAATCTATCAAGCCGGCGTAGCTTTCGGGTGAGAGCAGGTCAAGGCGTGGCTTGATCAACGGACAGTCTGAGATGACCTTGAGGACAATCTGATCGAGGGGCTTGTCGTCATCGATGAAGTTGGACGGGGTAAGCACATCTAACGACAGTGCCTTGGCGATTGCCCGTTGATTGGAGTTGAGTCTGGGCAGGTCACTGAGGTCCTGGGTCTTGAGGACATTCACCCCGTACAACCAGCCCGTGCCGTTATCGAAGAGCATGAGCTTGTCAAAGTTGGCGAGGCTGAGCGGGTTGATCTCGCCGTGGAAATTGGCCTTGTCCGAAATGATGACCTGGGTCTTGTCACCGCAGGCCATCTCGAAGTCGCGCTTTTGGAGCAGGAGCGTGGTGCCATCCAGATTGACCTGGCCATCCACCTGCAAGTGGTCGCTGATGACGCCCAGGCCCGGATTTCCATCCAATTCGATGGCGATTGTTCCGTTGCGGCTGTAGTTGTCGTTGGCAGGGCCGTTGTAGTTGCCTCTGAGGGTCAGGGTGCCGAGGTCATTGTTGCCAGGGGCGACCGTGCCATCGTTCCACCCGTTCCCGCCAAGGGTGCCGTGGCCGGCGAGGGTGGCACCGGGGGCCACATAGCCGTCGCCAACAATCGAGGCATGGTTGTTAGCCAGGCTGTCGCCAATGACCAGCGTGCCTTGCAGGACATCGGTTTGGCCGAGGTAACTGCTGACGCCGTTCAACTCCAGGGTGCCGAGGCCGAGTTTCCGGAGGCCGCCGGCACCGGTGATTGGCAGATTGTACTCGAAGATGTTAGTGGGGGCCGCGATGTCAATGCTGTTAGGGCGGTCGTTGGCGGCTGCCAGCACGATGTGGCGGCTGGTGGTGTTGAAGGCCGTACCGGTGACCTGCCAGGTGCCGCCGTTGATGGTTAGATCACCGGTGACGGCGCCGAGGTTGCCGTCCTGCGAGGTGGACAGCACCCCGTTGTGGATTGACCAGGGCGTGACTTGCGGCGTGGTGTTGGTTAGTGTCCAGGTGCTGACCCCGGTTTTTTCAAAGACGTCGAATCCCTGATATTCGGTGTGGCCGTTGTTAGCCGTTGCGGCAGCCACCAGGTCCGCCACGTTGAAGGTGGCGTTTTCATCGCCGCCCAGCGCGAATGTGTCGTTGAGCGCGTTATCGGTGAGCACATCGCCTTCGATGACCGAGTCATCCCAAATTTCCATGCGGTTGCCGCCGTTGCTGAAGACGACCGACTCAGCTTGTACGGTATGACCAAAGTTCCAACCGCCGGCAAGGGTGCCGTCGTTGATGACCGCGGTGTTCCCCGCGCCGATGATGGCGGCGCCACCCAGACCGGAGAGTCCGGCGGTGCCCGCGACCGCGGAGCAGG
Source organism: Akkermansiaceae bacterium (assembly GCA_903826205.1). Lineage (GTDB taxonomy): Bacteria > Verrucomicrobiota > Verrucomicrobiia > Verrucomicrobiales > Akkermansiaceae > Luteolibacter. Next base: position 1,470 of record CAIKDP010000286.1, on the reverse strand, counting down.
TGATGTCAGGGCCGGCCAACCCTTGTGAACCGTCCGCGCCATTGATCCCGGTGGAAAGACCGGCTGTGCCCGGATTGCCTGGAGTGCCCGGTGCTCCGTCGTCGGCACGATTGCCGTCGAGACCGTCGGCCCCATTCACACCCTTGGATCCGGCACCCAGACTTCCCGCGCGGGTTTGGCTTTGGTCGGTTCCCGGGGTGCCTGCGGCCCCGGGGGCTCCCACGACAGCGGATCGGTCCAGGCCATTGGCTCCGGTACCGGTCACGGGGGTGCCGGAATCACTTTGGGGCGGTTGTGTGCCCGTCGTTCCCAGGGTGCCTGAGGTGCCAGAACTGCCAATGGCGCTTGGCGGTGCAGGGGCAACGGGTCCTTGAAGGCCGGGATTGCCATTGGTTTGGCCGGGGTCGGCGATGCCTCCGGCACCTCCGGTGCCACCGGTGGCGGTACCGCTGCCACCGTCGCCGCCATCTCCACCGACGAACCGCGATGGGCCACCGTTGCCACCGGCGCCGCCGACGCTGCTGCTGTCGTAGCTATTTCCCCCGTTGCCGCCGTTACCGCCGGGGTCGCTGCCGCCGTCGCCCCCGTTGCCGCCATAGCCCCCGATGCTGCCATAGCCACCGTTGCCGCCATTGCCGCCATTATCGCCGGAGAAGATGATGCTGGAATCACCGCCATTGCCGCCATTGCCGCCCGCGCCTATGAGGCCACCCACGCCGCCAGCACCGGAGGCACCGATTGTGCCGGGCAGGCCGCCGAGGCCACCAAGTCCAACATTGCCCGCACCTGCACCCGCACCGCCGCTGCCGCCGTTACCGCCGGTACCGATGACACCGCCAAGACCTCCGGCGCCGCCGAGTCCGCCAATCCCTGCGGTACCGGCCACACCTCCCAGTCCCATGGTTCCTCCGCTGCCTTTGGTACCGGCATGCCCGATGCCACCAACCATGCCCGCAGCACCTGTCGCGCCTTTAGCCCCTTCGAGGCCACCTGTTCCGCCCGCACCGCCTGCGCCGGCATTGCCACACTCACCGGCAGCCCCTGCGGCACCGCCTTGCCCTCCGTTGCCGCCACTGATGGTGCCGCCCAGGTTGATGACTTTGGCACCTGCGGCGAGGTTGATGCCGATGCCGCCATTGCCACCATTTGAGCCATTCCCGGCAAGTCCGGCTTGACCGCCTTGACCGCCTTGACCCCCGTTGGCAGCAGTGCCACCTGCACCGGCATCACCGCCGTTGCCGCCACTGCCTGCATGACCCGCCTTGCCGCCTGCGCCGGCGTTGCCGCCTTTGCCACCGCTGCCGCCAGTGCCACCCGTGCCGCCGGGACCACCGAAGCCGCCGAAGCCGCCGTCACCACCGCCGCCGCCGGCGCCACCGATGCCGGGAGCGCCGCCATCGCCACCCGCGCCGCCCGCGCCAGGATTTCCGCCGAGTCCGCCGAGTCCGCCATCGCCAGCCTGGCCGCCAA
>CAIKDP010000285.1 GCA_903826205.1 Akkermansiaceae bacterium | reverse complement strand
GGATTTTCCTTTGGCAATCAATGTCTGTGCAATGGTCATGGCGGCGTGTTGGCTGACGGGCTCTTGCTGCAACTTATCCAAGATGCGTTCCGTGTCAAGCTCCGCATCGGTGTGGAACGCGTAGAGCAGCAAGTTTTTCAACAAGCCCTCGGGCATGCGCGTGGCGGCGTTGCGCAGTTGCTCGCCGAGCCAATCGAAGAAATCCGCGTGCAACTGCCGCGAGCGCGCCAACTTCATGAGCGACAACACAACCCGCAGCGTGGCATCGGTTTCCTCGGTGGCCGGCTCGGACTGCGACAGGTCGAGCAGGGCGTGACGGAACTTTGGCAAAAACGGAGCCAGCCCGCTGGCCAGGGATGGCGGCAATTCAAACAAATCCTCGAAGGCCGTGGCAACTGTCCACCGCTCCGGCCCTTGGTGCAGGACGAAGGCCAGCACCGGCGGCAGCGGCAAACCGTGCTGCCGCTCGTGATTGAGCAGGATCTCCGTGATATAGGCCAGCAAGCGCAGCGGCATCGCCGGGTCGACCGTCGTCTGGTGCTCAAAGAGCAGATGCAGCAAAACCGCGCGCCCGCCAAGTTGCGCCCGGAATAACAAATCGGCGTGCGCTTGCCGCAGGCTGCGCTTGACAAACGACGACGGCACCAACACCAAAGAATCCCAATCGATCTGCGCCACAATCGCCGTTGGCAAGTGCCCGCGCAACAACCCGGCCGTGTGGACCGGATCGGAAAAAACCGACTTGAAAAACGCATCGTGTGGTTGCGCCAAAAGCCCGATGTCTGGTTCTGGCGCTGGATCTGACATACAGACATCCTGACATGATGATCCCTCCAGGGCAAGCAGAGAAAACAGCGGTGGCGCAATGTGTATGGGAATCCAGGGCCCGAGCCGAGCAGCGCGCTGGCGGGGTTGTTGTTAGGTGCGGGTCTGCTGCGGCGGCGGCGGAAGTGAGAGAGTGAAGAGATTTTGAATTGAAGAGGTGCCTTGCGCCGGGCGCTCGCTTCGGAATACGAACATTCAACATCGAACGCTCAACGTCGAACAGAAGAGGGCGAAAGGAATAGCGGGAACCCCACTTTGTGTCTTCGTGTCTTCGTGTGAGATCATCCAAACCCATCAGTGGCCGCAGTGGAATCAGTTCTTTTCAGTGGTCATCTTGCTGCGCCGCACCCCAAGAATTTCCTCACACGAAGCCGCGAAGTCACGAAGGAAGACCCCACCACCAATTTTGTTAGGGTGGGTCGGGGATTTTGAACCACTGAGAAGACTGAGGGCCACTGATGCCACTGAAATATCTATCAATTTCTTCTCAGTGTGTTCAGTGGTAATCAGTGCAATCAGTGGTTTCCTTGCCTCGCATCAAGGGAATAGAAGAGCGGTCACGGACAGGGCGTGACTGGCCCAAATCCCGTCTGGGGGCTTGGCAAGGGACGCACAAGCCGCTATGGCATCGGGCGTGGATGCTGAACCGCCAATCATTGATGTGCAGAGCGACGAATATTTCATGGGCCAGGCGCTGCGGGAAGCGCGCAAGGCGTATGCCGCCACTGAGGTGCCCGTGGGAGCGGTGGTGGTGCGGGAGGGCCGGGTGATCGCGCGGGCATGGAACCAGGTGGAAACCCTCAAGGACGCCACCGCCCATGCCGAGATGCTCGCCCTGACCGCCGCCCAACACGCGCTCGGCGATTGGCGCTTGGAACATTGCACCCTCTACGTCACCAAGGAACCCTGCCCGATGTGTGCCGGGGCCATCGTGCATTGCCGTCCGCAGCGGGTGGTGTTTGGTTGTCCCGACCCGAAAGGCGGCGCGGCCGGCGGTTGGATAAATCTGTTAGAATCCAACCCGCCGCTCAACCACCGCTGCGACGTGAGTGCCGGGGTGATGGGCAAGGAATGTCTGGCCTTGTTGCAGGGGTTTTTCCGTGAAGCGCGGGAGCGGAATGCCGCCAACCGCAATGAGGAACCCTGAGGCCGCGTCCGCGGACTGGGGAGCGCCGGCGTCCCGCCGGCTGTGTTTGACATCCTGCCAAACACTCTGGGGTGCATGAAACAGACATCCCTAAACGACCTCGTGCTTGACGAAGTGGCGGGCAAGCACAATTCCCGACAGCACAAGTCCCTGAAGTCGCGGCAAATCGTGGCCATGAAAACCACTGTGACACTGGGCTGCACCGCAGTGCAATCAGGCGCGCACGGGTCTTATCCCACCGTCCTGACCGTCAACTGGCGGGCGCTGAACAGGCTCGCTTGGGCATCTTCCCGCAACGCCCGAGCCCCGCTCGTGCGGCGCGGCCCGAAGTGATTGCGATAGTGTGCAAATACCCCGTCCACGTAGGATTTCGAGCCTAACACCAAGCCGTCGGTGAAGTAGCGCACCCGGCAGCGCAGCAATGCGGCGCGACCCAATTTCCCCTGCCGTTGTTTCTCCGCGGCGGCCTCTTCGCTGCCAATTCCCGCCTGCTTCTGCTTCCTGGCGCTGCCGCGACTAACATCCGACCGCTCACGGCCGTCCTCAAACAACCAGCACCGGTAGATTTCCGCAGCGCTCATCCCTTTGGCCGTGGCCGGGCTGTCCCAGGCTTTTGCGCCGCGATCCGCTTGCCCGACCACCCCGCACAAGCCGCT
>CAIKDP010000284.1 GCA_903826205.1 Akkermansiaceae bacterium | reverse complement strand
TTGGAATACCTTTCCAGCTTTGTTCTTTCCGACTCAGTAAGTTTGATTTTCGCTGCAACTCTCATCGGGAGAAAGCATACACACAGATCATAGACCATGGCAAGCATTATATTTGGCAATCTGTAAGGCGGACTACACTAGGTCTCATTGGCTCCGGTCAGGAAATTCATACAGGCGAGGAATGCGGGATCGAAGGGTGGCTTGCGGCGATTGACGTGAGCAAACGCCGCGGGGACTGGCAAATCCACTCCCCTCCCGGGCTGATCGCGGCCGAGTCCTGTCCCGCTGTTCCTCGCGAGGAAGAAGTCAGACTGAATCTTGACACGACCATACGGAGTCACGCGGCGGAGGAACTGCACGCATGGGTCAATGGGATGCTGGACACACCGGAACGACCAGAGGACGAACTGGCGATACTGGGGGCAAGACTGCTGGACAATGCATTCCCTGTCCTGCTCACGCGTGATCTGGAATGGGCTAAGGAATACGCCAGGTCGCGGTTCGCGGGGGAACCACTGCGCCGGTTTGGCCTGCTTGCGAGTTCGAAGGCTAAGAACCTCGAAGCGTACGGGGTGGACACACGATTCGACAAATTCTTCCCAACTGCCAAGTGGTTCAATGCAGACCAGGATGACCCGAAATCGTGTTGCCAGTTGGAGAAACCAGCCCAGGAGTTCCACTGCCAAGGCTTGGAACTGGACCTGCCGATCGTGTGCTGGGGTGACGACTTCTGGTGGGACGATGGAACGAATGGCTTGGAGAAGGGATGGATGATGAGAAAGGCACGGGCGAACCCATTAGTTCGGGATCCCTACGCGTTCCGCAAGAATACGTACCGCGTCCTGCTGACTCGCGGCAGAGAAGGTTTAGTTATTTTCGTTCCACCGGGGTCTGCGATTATGGATGCAACCGCCATGCGCTTAGAGCGTTGCGGTGCGCAAACGCTTGATGCGAGGCGAGAATGCGCGCGCCGCGTAGCGTAGGAGATTAGGGATGGATCACCTTGAAACCGGCATTTCAGAGTTCAGAGAATCGAGCGTTCTTCTGGGGAATGCGGTGTTTTCAGCGGTGGTTTAGGGGTTAGAAACGCCCACATGGGCAACGGTTCCCGCGCCATCTAACTCATTGAAGATTTTAGTTATATGTTAATTTCGCAGCCATGCATGCCGATTTCAAAGGCTCAGTATTTCTGATTGAAAACACGCACCGTATGTATCTCTCCACCTCCAGCGAAATCTGCGAGTTGACTAGCAACCCCAATGGGGGTAAACGCCTCCTATGCCAACAATCCATCTTCTCAATCAGGAGGGTCCGCAATTTCCCCAGCCGAAGGAGATTTCACCCGGTATATGGCAATCCGGCTTCTGGTATCTATCGGAAGAGCGCTCTAGAGCGCTGTGTGGCCATCTGCTGCACCTCCATCGGACGAAGTCCGAACCTCCGTTTCTTTCCGGTCGTATCGTGGATTACAGGCGTGAGTCTTACACACGGCCGGATGCCGGCAAATCGACCAAGCGGACTGTCTTCATCTTCAAAGCCGAACCCAGCGGCGGTACTGCCACCGACGCCAAAGGGTGGTCTCGCGCGGGAATCAAATACATCCCCTGAATTCGTCTGCCACGGGTCGGCGGTCATGCTTCACCGCACGGATTCAAACCTCTGGCATCCAAGTCGCGTGACGACCGGTCGCCATTCTGCTACGGTTCTCGCGTGACCGCCGCCGAATACCGCCACGCCGTGGACGCGCTGCCTTATGGCAAGCGACTCCCGGGCGCGGTCTATTTGATCGACCCGGGCGACGACCCGGGCATCCCTCCGCTGCTCCGCATCACGGCGGCCGAGCTGCGAAAGCGGCTGGAAATCGGCACGGAATTCAATCTTCTCAAATTCCACACTGCCTCGCCTAAACTGTCTTTCCTCGCCTACCTAGATTTCGAGAAAGTCCCGCATCCGGCCTTGGCAGAGTCCGTCATCGTTGATCTCGTGACCGGCAAGATCCGCCGTGACGACTACCGCACCCGAGCCAATCCGCCAATCCTCCACCGCAAAGAGACATTCTTGCCGCCCGACCATCCGCTGCATGAAAAATTCGCCAATCTCACCCGGCAAGAGGAAGCGGCCGGGTTGTTGGAAGACACCGCTCGGATCTCCCTCTTGACAAGACACTGACCCACGCCGATTCCATACTTGATGAAACTACCCCAGACACAAATTCCTCACCCTATCATTATCGCGGCCCGCGAGGCTTTGGCGAAGAGGCCGCCCGCGCCCTTGGGAAAAATTCTCGAACAAATCAAAGAGGCTCAGGAATGGAGGACCAACCATTCTTCCGTGCATGGGCTCAAAATTCCGCCAGTCAAATGAGAACAACAGATCCAGAACCCGGGCCGCTTATCCTGGAACCAAAAGAAACGGATGATCGCGAGAAGGCAATTCTAGCCCAACTCCTGCAAAAGGCAATTGCCCGCAAGGGTTACGTGCTGGTGCATTCCAGCGCCATGGGCAAGGTTCTAACCGAAACTGGCACTCCCAAATTAGTGCCTTCCTTCGCGGCTGCTCACTCGCTTGAGTGGATTGCCGATAACATGAAACTGGGTTCTCAAATGCCCTTTATGGAAACGAAAATTGATCCTGTTACGATGCGCCTCATCATCGACCAGGAGAATGCGGAGGAAGTCAAACAACGTGCTCCTGACTGGACACGCCAGCCTGCCCTGGCTGCCTATTTAGCACAGCCGCAGCGAAAATTCGGGCCGATTATCGCAGTTGTTAGCCCGGATTGGGTGGACAACCCAAACCACGAGAATTGGGACAAGAGCGGACGCGCTTTGAAGAGCTCCACCGAGTTCACGGCACTCGATCTCGAGGGCCGAGTTGGGCTTTTAAAGCTCGACGGCATCAAGGTCTATGCGTTGGACGGGCAGCACCGGGTGATCGGCATTCAGGGTATTCGGGATGTTCGTGACAAACCACTGGGGCTGGTCATGCGGACAAAAGACGGGAAGGAAAAAGGAAGGGCTTACTCGCGTGAAGAGTTTCTCGGACGATTTCATCTCAGTTTCGAGGACCTTCAAGCACTGCTGAATGAAACGATCATTGTTGAATACTTGCCAGCAGTTATAGCCGGTGAAACACGATCCGATGCTTCCCGTCGCATTCGCAACACTTTCATCTCAATCAATTCCTACGCAAAAAAGACCGACAAATTCATATACTTCCGTGCGCAGCATTAATCAAGCTAACTTCCGTCGATTGGTTGAAAGTAGTAGGTCTATGGAAAGCGGATTGTGCCCGGACCGAACTCTACTGCGACAATGCGGCTTGTCACATTCCAAACAATAGCTAGGCTCACGATATGAACGATGAACGTAAAGGTCGTAGTTACTGGCTCGGGAAGCTTGCCAACCTGAATACTGCCACCACGGGGCCGCGCGGGATTGCTCCGCACAAGCCGCTGATGCTGCTAACAGTTATCGACCTGATCGAATCAGGTGACATTCCGGATGGGTGGGTCCACTATGACGTCCGCCTCGTCTCCCGGTTCCGCGATTACTGGGAACTTGTCCGCGAACGGCAACGCAACGCCCCAGACATCCCGATGCCTTTCCATGCTCTCGGCGGCGACAAGGACAAAATCTGGGACCGCTGCACTGCCGATGGTCAGCCGTCTTTGGCCAAATCCACCACCCGCCTTTGCTGTCTCGATCCGCAACTCGTCGCCTGTCTGCAAGATGCCGGATTCCGCCGCAAGGCTCGTGAAGCACTCGTCACAATTTACTTCCAGCCACAGGAACAAGTCATGCTTTGCGCCCGAATCGGACTGTCCGTGCCCAACTCTGCCGCAATCACCGCCCTCCGTGAGGACGCCGCCGAGTTCAAGGCCAGTCAGAAAATGGGCCGCAACAGCCGGTTCAAGAGCGACGTGCTCGGTGGCTACTATTTCACTTGTGCCCTAACCGGCTACAGACTCGATACCGAAACCACTTCCATTGTCCAAGCGGCCCATATCCACCAACACGCTGTCAGCGGCAACGATGATCCACGCAATGGCCTCGCCCTAACACCAGATGCGCACTGGATGTTCGACGCCGGTCTCTGGACCGCCACCCCAAACGGCGACGATTACGTCGTTCAAGTCGCCAGCGGGCGATTCTCCGAATCATCGCCGCATGGCCGACTGCTCGCATTTTTTAACCGAAAACACCTTCATTTCCATAGCCACGCACGTCTTAGACCGGAGCCCGAACATCTTCTCTGGCATCGGGAGAAGCATCGGATTTGATTTTAACTAACAAGAATTGTTTCACACCTCAATCGATTGTATCCACAAACTCCGCTATCACTGTCATATCATGTGCCTCGCCGGGCTCTATTGTAATCGGGTCATTGTCAGAGTTGAGTGGCAGAAGTTGAATGCACTCGTGCTTCCACCCATCCTCGGAGACGGTCTTGACTGAATGATACTTCTTGACGGTGAAGCGTCCACCATCTTCCTGATCTCCGCGGGAGTTGAATTGGACGAGAACGATGCGCCCTTTCCGCGATCCCTGCGGACAAGGCCGGAACAGGCACCACGATCCATCCCTGATCTTGGGCTCCATCGATTTCCCGCGGACTTTGGCTATGAACATCCCAGGTTTGACTGCGATTCCAGGTGCTTCCGCCCAACCGATCTCCTCTGGTGATATTTCCGGTCCCCACAGTCCCGCAGCAGCTTCGAGGCTGTATACGGGAACGAAACGGGTGAATCGCTCTGCATGGTCTGGTTCCTCGACGAAGCCCGGCAGATTTCGTTCCTTCCGATTGGGGATATCGATGGCAGCAGAAATTGGCCGGATGACAGCAGCAACGGCCATGGGTTCAACGGACCAACCACTTTCTTTCCTAGTGAATGTAACCTGATAGGATGTGCCGGGAGCACCGGCGTCCGGGCCAAACCACCCCCGAAGGAGTTGGTGCATCTGATTGTCATCGCTTCCCACCGGGGAGGCCACATTGCATGCGATCTTGACGAACTTGAACACCCAGCTGCTCCCATCGGGAAGGGTGACTGTCGTGGGACCGACGGGCCGGCCGGGAAGTTCTTCGATGGAGGGAAGCCACAGAATGGGTTTGCCGCTTGAATGACTGACCTTGGCAACAAACTTGCTCGCACTGCCTTCCGCGGCATTCGCGATGCGGGTTTTGCTATAGTGGGCAAGGCGGTAGTCCACTAGCTCGGCGGTCATCGACTCGAATTCCGGCCGTAGATCTTCTGGACACGGAAATGCCGAAACAAAGCGATCGCCATCCCGCTTGAACCAACGCCGGCCAGCCTGTTCGTCCATCCAGCGGGCAAGCGGCCATTCCAACCACCACGCGGCCCATGCTTTGATCGGCGCATTGGCAGGATCGGGAAATTGTTGGGTTGGCGGCAGGTCGTTGCGGAGAGTCTGATGGGAAAGGAGAAATTCGCGGCAGGCGGCGGCAAGTTTCTCAATCTCCATCCCATGCCAAAAAACGTCTCTATCAAGTAAAACCCGCAGGACGACCATCTTGTATGACTTGTTGAGGCTGGAGACTTCCAGCATGGCCAGCCACGCATTGAACGAGTCGAACACAAGCCGTTCCGTTGCGGATAGATCGTTCTGCTCGGCGATGAAGCCGAACCACGAGCCGAATTGCGCCGCAAGTGAGCGGGGCAAGTACCCATGGTGGTACAACTCGCTGGGTGATGGCCGGCGGTCGAGCTCATCACGCATGCTGCGGTAGGCCTCAACCACGGCGGTGCCGGTATTGGGAACGAGCTTCAACATCAGTTCCTTGGCCTCGACTTCGAGGTCTAGCAAGCATCCTGATGGAAGATCGGGGAGCGAACCATTAAGAAAGCTTTTGAGCTGAGTCCATGTCGCAGATTTGTTTCCTAGAGATAACAGATGGGTGAGACGACTGGCAAAAACGCGGTGGTTGCCGACAAAATCGATCACCTTCAGCCTGGATTTTCCCTCGGCGGCACGGAGCCCCCGCCCGAGCTGCTGGAGAAAGATGACTTTCGATTCAGTCGGCCGCAGCATGACGACCCGATCGACGTCCGGTATATCGAGCCCTTCGTTGAAGAGATCCACCACGCAGAGGGCCTGGAGCTTGCCGCTGATAAAGTCTGCTAGACTGTCGCTCCGGTGATCGCCACCGGAGCCGGAAAACACAGCCGCGGCCATGACCTGACGCCGGCGAAGCCAGTCGCGGGTATAAAGGGCATGGCGGCGGGAACTGCAAAAGACAAGGGTGCGGGCTGAAGGGTCCGCTTGCCATGTTTTCCATAGCCGGTCCATGCGCTCGCTGTTTTCAAGTTTTTCCTCTAGCACCTTTGGATCAAATCGTCCATTGCGCCAGGGAATCTGATCGAAATTCACATCGTCCTTGAGGCCAAGGTAGTGAAACGGAACCAGAGAGCCTTCCGCGATTCCATCACCGACCGTGGCCTGCCATGCCAGCACGTCATCGAAAAGCGATGCGACGTCCACGCCATCGGTACGTTCCGGTGTGGCGGTGAGCCCGAGTGTGAAGGTGGCCTGCAACCGGGCGAGGACACGCCGGTAGCTGGGCGCTTGGGCGTGGTGAACCTCATCGATGACGACGTAGTCGAAATGCTTGCCAACCAGAGTGGCTAAGCCTTCAGGGCGACTGAGTTTCTGAACTGACGCGACCACGAGGTCTCCACTCATGTCGCTGGTTGCGCCGAGATACCAACTCACGCGGAGGTCATCCCACTCCGACTGCAAGGCGGCGCGGATGGTTGCCTCGGCTTGCACGAGAATTTCGGCACGGTGGGCAATGATCAGAACCCGGGGCTGTCGGTTCAGCGACTTGCCGTAAGCGAGCACATCAAAGGCGGCGAGCCAGGTTTTGCCGAGGCCGGTGGCGACGGCCACAAGGGCACGCCTGTAGGCATTTGCACGGATGCTTTCAAGTGACAACAAGGCACCGCTCTGCCAAGGACGCGGTAGGTAAAGGATCGTAGGTAAATCAATGGATTCCGGCGGAATGAACTTCCGATGCGCCTCTTTGGCATGGGTCGCATAATTGGTGACGACCGCATCATCGAGAGGAGTGGCTTGTTCCCAAAGATCGAGGAATGCCTGGGACAACACCAAATCGATCGGTTCCGATCCGGTGGTTTGTCCTATCAGATTCCACTCAATTCCGGTTTCAAGGGCAGCTTTGGATAGATTGCTGCTGCCCACAACAAGGAGCCCCCCGGAGGAATCGACGATGCGCCATGCTTTGGGATGAAATGAATCAGGCTTCGATTGAAGTTTCGAAATCTCTGCCAGCCGGACTTCTAGCAGGCAAGTATCTGAAATCTCGCCAGCAAGCGACATCCATCCCACTAAGCGCTTCAGTGCCTCCGCTGAAGTGATGTAAAGATAATCGCCGACAAGTATACGGATGCGCGCCCCATCTCGCAGGGCGGAGAAGATCGCTGTTTGGATCAGGTCCAGGCCGGATGGTTGGATGAACGACGCTAGCAGATCCACTTCAGCCGCCGCAGACACACGATGGCCGATGCTCTTCCAGAGTGGAGAGTGAGGTTTGCCGGTGACTAGCGTCAGCGAATGGTTTTGGTCGGTGGCGTGTGCCTTCTTGGCCAAGTAGTTCCCTTTCTCCGGAATGACATGGCGGACGCCGCCAGTCGGGTCCGGCATGTCGCCAAGATACCGTGGAATTACATGGATGTGGACATGAGGGACCGTTTGGCCGGCGGCACGGCCGGAGTTGAAGCCGACATTGTAGCCGTCGGGTTTGGGGTGGAGGGTGATGTCGAGCAGTCGCTTGGATTCCTTCACTAACGCCATCATCGCCGCTTGCTCGGCATCCGTGGCGTCGAACCAAGTTTCGACGATGCGGCGGGTCGTTACAAGAACATGACCGGGCGACACCGGAAAGCCATCGAAGACCGCAAAGGCAAGGTCGTTCGAGCAGAGCCAATCGTTCACCGGAACGGCGAGGAAGGGTGACTCATATTGGCTCATAAGTTGATAAAGCTGTTTCTAAATCTGTTCAAGTAATCATGCCACTCGCCCTGATTCGAAAAGCTCGGCAGGAACCGGATGCTCAAGATCCCAGACCATCGCAATGGGTCGATTGCCATCCGCAGATATCAAGTCGGTTGCTGGTCCGAGAAAAACAAATGGCGCGGTTTCTCCATCAATACGTTTCTCCAAGCGTGCAAAGAAGAGAATCGTGTAGCCACGTTCTTTGAAATGAAGGTAATTCTGCCCTGTGTTAGTCGCCTGTGTGGTTGATGCCTGACTCTCCCAATGCAGCAGATTCCGGCTGATGAGATAGTCTTGATAGCGAGTTGTCGGAGCAAAATCACGATCCTCTTTCTTGAATGTAACCAAGTGAAGGTAAACTTTGAGTGGTTCGATATGGATGACGCCTACGCCTGTTGGCCCCGATCGTTCAAGTTCAGCAAGTCCGAATGCAGACTTAATTTCAGAAAGCCCGTAGGAAGCATGCAATCGCAGCCTCACATTGCCGGGCAGAGCAATCCGCGGCATCGGGTAAGGATGGCAACTTTTGCGCCATGTTGCTATCTCCTCTAGATCGCGATTACTGCGCTTATTACGTCTCCATTTGTCGAAAGACTCGTTGTATGATCCCACCGATATCTCTTCTCCCCTCTTCGCCCAAAGTAGGTAATGAATGGCTGATGATTCCTGACTTGAGAAGCCATAATCAACGGTTTCATCTGCGACTCGTAAAGATGTTAGTTCGAGGAGCTGATCAAGCCGCTCAGGATCATTACGGAGGACGATACGTCGGAGGGCTTTACGAGTCGCTTGTATATCGGTGTCTTCGACCGGAGGTTCGTGGTTGGCCAATGCCTTCCATTCCGACCATGTCTTGTTGCGAAGAACGTCCAGTGGTGATAGCCCTGTAGAATTGATAAAGCTTCCGAAGCTGAGTGGCAAACCGGTTTCTCCGGTAAAGGTTCTGATGACCTCTGGAATGAAGTGATTGAGGTTGCCCAAACTCTCGGTAATATTGCGCAGGATGTGTTCGCGAGCGACCCGTTCGAGCTGAATGCTGCAACCGGGCGGCAAGTTTGGGAAATCCATTTCAATCTCCTGATCAATCCGGCGGCGCTGTGTTCGGAGCAGTGCGCTAAATTTTCGGTCTATCCGGTATTTTCGGTGAGATTGCCCGACAAAATCCAGCACCGTCAGACAATCCTTCTCTGGAGAATGGCGCAGTCCACGACCGAGTTGTTGGAGAAAAACGGTGAGACTTTCAGTCGGGCGCAGGAACAGAACCAGATTGATCTCCGGTATATCCACGCCCTCGCTGAAGACATCCACCGTAAAAAGAAAAGTGATCTGACCGGAGCGGAATGCCTGAATTCGTTGCTCGCGGACATCTGACGGAGTCTCACCCAGCAAGACTTCAGCGTTCATCCCGGCCTCTTTGAACTTTTCAGCCATGAAGTGGGCATGCCGGACGCTGGCACAGAATCCCACCGCATGCGAGGACGTGAGGTCCGGTTGGTAACGTCGCAAGCTGTCCAAAATCACATCAAGCCGTTGCCGCGCCCGGAGATCATCTCCGGTATAGACTTCAGTTAGAACACTGCAATCGAACTTCCCATTACGCCAAAACCGGTCGTCTGCGATAGAGACCGGGTCACTGACACCAAAGTAGTGAAATGGGCAAAGGAGCTTTTCTTCGAGTGCTTCTGGCAAACGAATTTCTGCGGCAAAATGGTGATTGAAATCCGACAGGATGGAACTGCCGTCCATCCGCTCTGGCGTTGCCGTAAGCCCGAGCATGATTTGCGGCTGAAGATGCTCGAAAAGTGGCCGATAGCTACCCGCTGTTCCGTGATGGGCTTCATCGACCACTACATAATCGAAGTGGTCAACTCCAAATTCATTCCATGGGCGGCGCCCATTCAAACTCAGCACGGATGCAAATACTTGGTTCCATTCAGTGGGCACAATTCCGTCCACCAGAAGCTCGCCAAAATTTTGATCCCGCAACACCGTACGGAAACAGTCTCTCGCCTGATTGAGAATTTCTTTGCGATGGGCCACAAACAGCAATCGCGATGCCCCGGGATTTTCGCGCCGAAAGCGAGCATAGTCGAACGCCGCCATCACCGTTTTACCAGTGCCGGTGGCCGCCACCACTAGATTACGGAACGACCCTGCCTCGCGCTCCGCCACAAGCGCATCGAGAATCCGCTCCTGAAACGGATGGGGGCGGATATCGACAAAGAATCGTGGTCCGTCTCCCTGCGTACTCCGGTTGGCGAATGCGATGGCTTCCCGGAACCGTCCGGCTTGACTGGCATCAAATGGAGAGAACTCGTCCTTGGCCCAATAGCCTTCGAACTCCGCGGCGAAACGTGCGAGGATATGGGGCATGTCTTGTGCGGTGACTTTTACCGTCCATTCAAGGCCACTGGTCATCGCCGAGCGGGACATGTTAGCCGAACCTATGTACGCTGTTGAGAAGCCACTTGCCCGGATGAAATGATAAGCTTTGGCATGAAGCCTGGTGCGTTCTGTGTCGTAGGATACGCGGACTGAAAACCCAGGTTGAGCAGCGAGCCACTCGACAGCATCCGGATCTGACGCCCCCATGTAGGATGTTGTGATAATTCTAACTGGAACACCACGCTCCACGAGATTTTCAAATGCTGGTTGAAGTAAGCGGAGTCCTGCAAATTTGACGAACGAAACAAGGATATCCACACGGTCGGCAGTCATCATCTCTGATCGCAACTCATGTTCTAACTGTGGATCATCACACGATCCCGTGAGCAAGCTACTGATATTAAGTGGTGTTCCAGGGCGAGGCAGAGGCTTATGCACAGACGCCAGCCGCACTTCGCGAAGGAGTGTCTTGGGCCGTTTGAGGAGAGTTTTTCGCCGCGTGTAATCCAAACCGTCTTCAGCGGAGAGCAACTCGATCAGGCGATTGATGATTTCAAGTTGTCGATCCGATTTCGCTATCGGCAATGCTCTTTGGATGATTTGCCATAGGAACTGACTATACGTATGCGGAGAACTTTCGTCGTCAATTGTCACCAGCGTGGCAATTATATCGGAGCGCCCCTCCAACAGCGCAGCCAATTCCTCGTCCAGCAAGGATTCATAAAGACCGCAGGGTAGTGGATCAAGGTTTGCCATCGAGAATGCTCTCAAGAGTGCAAGAGCAGGACGAGGTGAGACAAGCTGGAAACCTGCTAGCTTGAAAGGTGAAAAGTTGGGATTGTTGCGTTTCTTTGGTGTAGTAAGGGCTGCAGAGACTCCCGGATCGGCCTAGCTTCGCCGAGACAGGTTAGTTTTCCTGCGGAGTCTGTGCCGGCTTCGCCAATTTCTCCAGATGGGCCGGGATGGTGAAGCCGGGCTGGGCGGCGGCGAGGGGAGAGGACACGAACGCTGAACATCGAACATTGAACATCGAACGGAAGAGGAATAGAGCGAGGCACGGGGTATCTTTTCTTTGGTTCGACGTTGGACGTTCGGCGTTGGACGTTCGATGTTCGGATTTTGGAGCACGGGGTCAGGGGGAGATGACCTGCCAATGACCGCCACGATCCGGGCCGATACGACGGATGAGGCCGCTGGTTTTGAGTTTTTCCAGATGATATTTCACTCCGTTTTCGGTGATGTCTCCGAGCAG
>CAIKDP010000283.1 GCA_903826205.1 Akkermansiaceae bacterium | reverse complement strand
GGATCGTCGAAGACTACGACGTTGATAGGCTGGAAGTGCAAGCGTGGTAACATGTTCAGCTTACCAGTACTAATCATCCGATTGGCTTGATTCCTGTTTTTGAATTCGTCTTGTTATCAAGACCGTGAATGGCCGTAGGCCTACAGGTTGGAAAAGAAGAAATCTCCGTGTGGATGCCAGAGAGCGGGCGGGCCGGCTGCTAGCCGGCCGTTAAAGGTTATTAGTTAATAGTTAAAGGGGAGCAAGCGCCGCGCAAAGCCTTCCCCAACAACTTCTAACCAATAACCAATAACCAACTCAGGCCCCCAGAGCCCCAGTTTTGAATCCAGCGGACGCAAGTCCCCGGGACTTCACAATTGCCCTCTGGTGACCAGAGCGTGGTGGAACCACCCGGTCCCATTCCGAACCCGGAAGTGAAACGCCGCAGCGCCGATGGTAGTGAGACGATAGGTCTTGTGAGAGTAGGTCGTCGCCAGGTATATGCCCGGCTCCAAGCAATTGGAGCCGGGCTCTTTTTTGCCCCCAGCTCACCGCCCTTGCCAATCAACAGGCAGGAACCGCTTCCCAAACGCTCCGCGACAATGGGGTGGCAATGAGATGACATCCCGTCCCGCCCATTCGCCGGCCATTCGCCGGCCATTCGCCGGCCATTCGCCGGCCATTCGCCGGCCATTCGCCGGCCATTCGCCGGCCATTCGCCGCCCATTCGCCGGCCATTCGCCGGCCATTCGCCGCCCATTCACCCGGACGCGTCGGAAACGCGCCCCTGCCTGGAGCGGTCCTTGGCAGGGGCCTCCGCGACAAATCCGATGACGATCGTCAATGAATTTGTCGCGCTCCTACCAGGTGCGCGCCTCGCTTGAACACGGTCGGGGTGGGTGTTTCTCTGCGTCGAATCATGGACTGTCCGGTCCGGCTTGCCGCCACCGGTCGTCTCCGCGACAAACCCGATGACGATCGTCAATAAATTTGTCGCAACGACGGAGGCGCGGTCACTTCAGGCTTGGCGGACGGGGTATGGTGCTTATGCTTGCAGGCATGTCGAAGTATGCTGGAGAAGAAGTGTTGGTGGTGCGGCGGGAGCTGTTGAATGAAATTGGAGCGTTTCAGGGGATTCAAACGGCGGGGATGGAATCCGCGATCCGGCGCCTGTTGGATCCGGCAAACCATTTTTTCATGGACCGGGCTGCGGCAGAGGATGATCCGACCCACAAGCAATTGATTCCGTATTGTATTTTCCGCTGTGGCGAGCGGATCCTGCATTACACGCGCGGCAAATCCGGCGGCGAGAGTCGCTTGCATGCGAAGATTTCAGTGGGAGTGGGCGGCCACATCAATCCGATAGATACCGGCGACGGCCGTACCGGCCCGGATGCCTACCATGCGGCCGTTGCCCGTGAGATAGATGAGGAACTCGAACTCCGAGGGGCCTCGACCCAGCGCATCATCGCCTTGCTCAACGATGAGTCCAACCCGGTGGGACAGGTTCATTTGGGCATCGTCCACCTCATCGAGTTGGAAGTAGACACCGTCACCTCGCGCGAAGATGCATTGATGGATCTGGCTTTCACGCCGCTGACGGAACTCAATGGAGGCCTCTTCGAGCGTCTGGAAACCTGGTCGCAATACTGCATTCGTCACCTGGCGGTGGACTGATCCTGAGGGGCATCGTCCGCGGATGTTCGAGGCTGGTGAAAATTACTGTGGTCCGAGTGCTTGAAATGCGCTAGATCTGGGTTAGACGTTGTTGCCAACATTCGTTTCTCCAAGCCATGTCCGCCACTTCCAAAATCGAGAACCCACGCATTCTGATCGTCACGCCGGAGATCACCTATTTGCCGGCAGGGATGGGCAACATGGTGCAGCGGATGTCGGCCAAAGCTGGCGGCTTGGCGGACGTTTCCGCGTCGCTGGTGTCGGCGTTGTTCGCGCTTGGCGCGGATGTCCACGTGGCCTTGCCAAACTACCGCAGGATGTTCCATGGCGACGTTTTCAACCTGCATGAAAAGCAGTTGCGGATGTATCATGAGGTGCTGCCGCATTCTAACATACACCTGGCGGAGGACCGGATTTTTTACTACCGCGAGAGAGTTTACAGTGACAGTTCGGATGAGGCGATGCGCATCGCCCTGACATTCCAGCGCGAGGTGATCAATCACATTGTCCCGCAGGTGCGGCCGGACCTGATCCATTGCAATGACTGGATGACGGCATTGCTGCCGGGTATGGCACGACGGCGCGGCATCAAGAGTCTGTTCACCGTCCACAATATCCACACGCGGCAGGTGACGTTGGCACAAATTGAAGAAACCGGCATCGACGCCGCGGAATTCTGGATGAACCTTTACTTTACCGGCAACCCCAACGGTTATGATCATGCCCGCTCCAACGTGCTGGTGGATCTGCTCACCTCCGGCATTTTCGCGGCCCACTATATCAATACCGTAAGCCCGCGCTTCCTTTGGGAAATAGTCGAAGGCTGGCACTCCGTGGTGCCGGACTCCGTGCGCTCCGAATTGCGGCACAAATATGCCGCGGGCTGTGCCACCGGGGTTCTCAATGCCCCGGACGCGTCCTATAATCCGGCCTCCGATGATGCATTGGTGCAGCCATTCACGGCCGCGGATTTCAGCTCCGGGAAGGCAGCCAACAAACGGGCGCTGCAGAGGGAACTCCAGCTTATCGAAGATCCTGACGCGGCGATATTTTTCTGGCCGTCACGGCTCGATCCCGTGCAAAAAGGTCCGCAACTCTTCACCGAGATTCTCCATCAACTCGTCTCGGATTATTGGGACCGTAACCTGCAGGTGGTGGTCGTCGCCAATGGTCCACACGAGCGGTATTTCCACCACATTGTTCAGGAATTCGGCTTGCATGAGCGGGTGGTGATCGTGGATTTCGACGAACGCCTGTCGCGACTCAGCTATGCAGGTTCGGACTATATGGTGATGCCCTCCCTGTTCGAACCCTGCGGATTGCCGCAAATGACCGCACCGCTTTACGGCACCCTGCCGGTGGTTCATTCCACCGGCGGGCTCTACGATACGATCCGTCCGCTCGATGTGGATCACTCCACAGGCAACGGCTTTCGCTTCGACCATTATAGCCCGGACTCGCTGCGCTGGGCCATTGATCGCGCCATGGACTTCCACGCTTTGCCGCAAGACCTCCGTGAGCGCGAAATCGGCCGCATCATGCGCGAGAGCCTGCTTGAGTTCAGCCACGAAAAAGTCGCCAAGAACTACATTGCGATCTATGAGGAAATGCTTGCCCGGCCGCTGGTGGAAAAAGAAGCCGGCAAGAAGGCCAAGGAAAGCAGCGACAAGGCCAAGCGGCGGTCATCCATCTAACATAGTCTGCCGCGTTCAGGAGTTGTTGGGTTTGGTGTCGTCCTTGTCAGCGGCGTTATGCTGCCACAATGGGGACGGTGGGAGATCATAAGGGCGGCAGATGATGATGCCTGCGTGGGAGTTGGAACCATTGAGATAATCCGAGATCGGACGATCGATGATGACCATGCGTCCCTTGTCGCGATCCGATGTGGCGTGGGAGAAATACGCACGGCCGTTGAGCCTGGTGATCAAGCCCACATGGGAGGTGTAGGCAGACAGATCGGTGGTGGTAACCGCGCAGATGTCACCCTCTTGCAGATAAGCTTCCACGGCCCGCACATTCGCCCTTGGGATGTGATAGATCGGCAGGCTTGAAACCCTCGCCTCGATGCGCCCCATCGGTTCGATGAGTGAGGGATTGGAGCGCAGGTAGCGATAGCTTTTCCAAGCCACGGTCATCTCATGGATTTCACGCCTGAGGCGTACCGCGCCAGGCAGGCGTGGAGTGATATTGGTGGCGAAGCCGCGGCGTTGGTTGTTATCAAAGACCTCTTCGAGCTGATGCATCCGGCTCAGGTAGCTGCCGGTACAGACCCCATCGCGGTAACGCTCGATCTCCACCATGTGGAGCATGTCCTGGGGTTTGTAGGGGCCCGGTTTGTAGCGCAACATGCGTGCGATCGCCAGGGCGTTCTCATAATAGGTCCAACAATCCAAGGCTGTGAGATTGACCACCGGAGATTCGATCCGATCATCCACTTCGAGGGTGTAGTTCAGATAGGGGGTGCCGACCAATTCCCGGGCCACCATGAGGGTGCGTTGGGACAGTGGCAGGCTCCGCCAATTGCCGCGTTCCGCCTTGGCGACCACTGAATAAAACTTTGCCTCGCCCTTGAAAACCGTGGCCATTGGCAAACGTGGCACACTGGGAGGCGTCACCGAGCGACCACTGGTGGCTGCCACCAAAACCTTGCGCGTGCCACCCAGCGGCAAGCCCGCAAGCCCGGAATTTCCGCAACCGGCGAGACACAAACCGCCAAGTGCAATGATCCACTGTCGACCGTTCATAAAACTGAGCCTAGGCGTTCATGTGGAAAAAGCAACGCACGTCTTTGCGGGTCCGCGGTGATTGCCATCGACCTTGAGCTTGCTCACAATCCGGCAGGATGTCTCATCACATAGCCGTCCACTTGACGGGTTTGCGGTTTCCAGCGCGGGCCACTGCGTCCTCCCGGGCCGCCGGTATCCAGGCGCAATCCGGCAATGGTCATGAAGACATGGCCGCGGCGAACGTAAATGGTGATCCAACGACCGGCCCCCGGGTTGCCATAGTTGAAATACTCTTTGGATGACAGGCAGCCATCGATGATGCCGGCTTCGCGAAGGACGTAGGAAACCGTGCCGGAGCAATCATAGCCCCAATCCGCCAACTGGGCATGGCCACCGCCCCACTTGTAGGGCAGGCTTTGGAGGCGGTTTCCGGCAGCCATCGCGCGCCGCACCGCCGTGGGCGAATTGCTAGGGGGGAAAGCGAGTCCGCGAGTCAAATGCACACTGTAACCGGGGTCAAACCGATAAGACACCGGCTGTCTCGCCTTGATCTGACTGGAACAAGACACCAATCCCATCGAAAGGGGCAGGGCCGTCATGACAAGCAGCAGGAAATTTTTCACGCGCGCGAGATTTCCAAAATTGCTCAGGATAATCAAATTATTTTTTTGGGGTGGTTGGCGTCGAGCCAAGAGACGGCTTGTTGGAGGGCTCTGGCGCGATGGCTGAGGTGGTTTTTAACTGCGGCGGCGAGTTCCCCGAATGTCTGGTCGTAACCTTCCGGGATAAACAGCGGATCATACCCAAAACCACCCGTGCCGCGCGGCGAATCCGTGAGGGTGCCTTCCACAGATCCGCAAAAATCCGCTTGTGCGGTGCCGTCCTTGGCCAGCACCATGGTGCAGCGGAAGCGGGCCCCGCGCTCGGTCTTGCCGGCCATTTCCCGTATCAGGCGTGCATTGTTCATCGTGTGATTGCCTTCCTCGCCGCCGAAGCTCGAGGACCACACGCCTGGCGCGCCGCCCAAGGCATCGACTTCCAGCCCGGAATCATCAGCCAACACCCAGCCATCCACACAGCGGCTGATGCCCTCCGCTTTGAGGGTGGCGTTTTCGAGAAAGGTGCTGCCGGTTTCCTCGATTTCCGGGAAGTTGGGGAAATGGGTGGCGTCGAGCACCGTAAAGCGATATCCGAGCATGGCCTGGATTTCCGCGGATTTATGGGGGTTGCGGGTGGCGACAATCAGGCGTGGTTGCAGTGGCATGGTCGCCATGCTCTACCCATCTGTACCCCCACGGACAAGATTTTTGAAATAATTTGCCAGTTGAGGGCGCATTAAATGGGATGAGAGCCATTTCCTACCTCGCTGTTTTCGCGTTATCAGCCACAACTCTGGTCGGCATGGCCCGCGCCGAAGCTCCCAAGGGTTGGAGTGACGACCTGGCCAAGGCCCTAGAAAAGGCCAAATCCACCAACAAGGCGGTGCTGGTTGAGTTTACGGGATCGGACTGGTGTCCGCCGTGCAAGATGATGCGCGAAAATGTCTTTTCGAAGAAGGAATTCATGGCCGCCGCTGCCAAGAATTTCATTCTGGTGGAAATTGACATGCCGAAAGGTGACAAGACCGTGGCGGAGAAAAACCAACCGATCGTGGAAAAATACAAGGTCGATGGCTTTCCGACAGTGATATTGCTTGATTCCGCAGGCAAGGAGTTTGGCCGCTTCTACGCCACCGAGCATCCCAAAACCGAGGCATTCCTCCAGCGCCTCGCCACTGAGTTGGAGAAAAAAGGCCTCGATTGAGGGTCTCGTCATCTTTGTCCTGCCGCACCCGGTAGCCGCCGTGGTGGGGTTTTGCTTTTCAAGCGGGGCGGCATCCGTCACTGTGCATGTGTTCTCCATCAATCACCCATGTCTGACGCCCGCAAACCATTCCCCTTCCGTGAATTCGAGCCCAAATGGCAGGCCCGCTGGGAAACTGAAAAAACCTTCCGCACCCCCGGCCCGGGCGACGCCGGCTTTGATCCATCCAAGCCGAAATACTATGTGCTCGACATGTTTCCCTATCCGAGCGGCTCCGGTCTTCACGTCGGCCATCCGGAAGGCTACACCGCCACCGATATCATCGGCCGCTACAAACGCATGCAGGGTTTCAATGTCCTGCATCCGATGGGCTACGATTCCTTCGGCCTGCCCGCCGAACAATACGCGATCAAAACCGGCCAGCACCCCGCCCTCACCACCGCCGCCAACATCGAAAATTTCCGCCGCCAGCTCAAAGCCCTCGGCTTTGCCTACGATTGGGACCGGGAAATCGCCACCACCGACCCCCAATACGTCCGCTGGACCCAGTGGATATTCCTGCAACTCTACAATTCTTATTACTGCGACCAGGCCAACCAAGCCAGGCCCGTTACCGAACTCGAGGCCAAGGGCTGGTCCCGTGCTCAAATCGATGATGTCCGCCTCGCCTACGTCGCGGAAGCCGCCGTCAACTGGTCTCCGGACCTCGGCACCGTCCTCGCCAATGAGGAAGTCGAGGAATGGCGTTCCAAGGGCCACACCGTCGAGCGCCGCCCGCTGCGCCAATGGATGCTGCGCATCACCAAATACTCCCAGCGCCTCATCGACGAGCTCGATTCCCTCCAGTGGCCCGAAGGCATCAAGCTCCTCCAAAAAAACTGGATCGGTCGTAGCGAGGGTGCGTCTGTTAGATTTCAAATTTCGAATTTCAAATCTCAGATTGAGGTATTCACGACCCGGCCGGACACCTTGTTCGGAGCGACCTACATGGTGCTAGCGCCCGAGCACCCCTACGTCATGTCCATCACCACGGCCGAGCAGCAGGACTCCGTCGTGTCTTATCAGTTAGCCTGTGCTTCCAAGTCCGACATGGACCGGGGTGATCTCAACAAGGACAAGTCCGGCGTCTTTACCGGCGCGTTTGCGGTCAATCCGGTCAACCACAAGCCGATTCCGATCTGGATCGCCGATTATGTCATGATGGGCTACGGCACGGGAGCCATCATGGCCGTGCCTGCCCATGATGAGCGGGATTTTGAATTCGCCAAACGCTTCGGGCTGCCGATTGTGGAGGTGGTATCAAGCCACACGGGCGGGACGTCCACGCTCCTTGAGGCCTTCTGCGAGCCCGGCATCGCGATCAACTCCGGCTTCCTCGACGGTCTGCCCACTGCCGAGGCCAAGGCGGAAATGATCAACTGGCTGGAGTCTAACTCAATTGGCCGGCGCCGCGTGCAATACAAACTGCGCGACTGGCTGTTCTCGCGTCAGCGCTACTGGGGAGAGCCCTTTCCCATCGTGTGGAAGGACGGGCACCACCAGGCGATCCCGGCCGCCGAGCTCCCGTTGCTCGCTCCGCCACTGGAGGATTACAAGCCGAGCGGCACGCCCGAGCCGTTGCTCAGCAAGGCGCGTGAGTGGGTGGAGCTTCCCGACGGGTCCGTTAGAGAAACCAACACCATGCCGCAATGGGCCGGTTCGTGTTGGTATTATCTCCGCTACTGCGACCCGCACAACACCGAGCGCTTCATCTCCAAGGCTGCGGAAGCCTATTGGTCCGATGACAAACCCGGTATGATCGACCTTTACGTCGGCGGCACCGAGCATGCGGTGCTGCACCTGCTCTACGCCCGTTTTTGGCACAAGGTTTTGTTTGATCTCGGTCATGTCCGCACGCCGGAGCCGTTCCAACGGCTCGTCAACCAAGGGCTCATCCTCGGTGAGGACGGCCAGAAAATGTCCAAGTCCCGCGGCAACGTCGTCAACCCGGACGATGTCGTCAGCGAATACGGCGCGGACGCGCTGCGCCTCTACGAAATGTTCATGGGGCCGCTGGAGCAGGTGAAACCCTGGCAAATGAAGGGTGTCGAAGGCGTGTCCCGCTTCTTGGCGCGCGTCTGGCGCGTCGTCTTCGAGCAGGACCAGACCGGCACATGGCAGGTTTCTGGCAAAATCAAGGACGTCGCCTGCACCGACACTGAGTTGCGCCGCGTCGTCCATGAGACGATCCGGAAAGTCGGTGATGACATCGAGAAACTGAGTTTCAACACGGCCATCTCACAGATGATGATTTGCACCAATGCCTTCACCCAGGCGGAGGTTGTCCCGCTCGCGGAGTTTATCCAATTTCTAACCGTACTCAATCCGTTCGCGCCGCATCTCTCCGAGGAAATCCACGAGGGAGTGGCGGCGGTTTTCAACCGCCAGGCCTCACTTCTATCCGAATCCACGTGGCCTGTTTACGATCCCGCCGCGCTGGTCCGCAATGAGGTGGAGCTTATCATCCAGGTGAATGGCAAACTGCGGGAGCGCCTGATGATTGCCAAGGATGCGGACGAAGCCGCCGCCACCGCGGCGGCCTTGGCCAGCGCCAAAGTCAAGGACCACACTGACAGCAAGACGATCCGCAAGATTGTCTATATCCAAGGCAAGCTCTTGAATATTGTGGCGAGTTGACCCGCCACTCTTGCCCGCCGGGGAAACCGGTGATAGTGTAGCCGTCGAGCTTCATACGAGCACACTCATGAAAGCACTGGTAAAGAAATTCGCGAAGCCCGGTCTTTGGCTGGATGATGTGCCAGAACCGGCAATTGGCATCAATGATGTGCTTATCAGGGTGGATCGCACCGGCATCTGTGGCACCGATGTGCACATTTACAAATGGGACGCGTGGTCGCAGGCGACCATCCCCGTGCCGATGGTTGTGGGCCATGAGTTCGTGGGCGAAATCATCGGGATCGGGTCCAATGTCGCGGACTTCCACCCCGGTGATATTGTCAGCGCCGAAGGGCATGTGGTATGCGGACGTTGCCGCAACTGTCTGGCGGGCCGGCGTCACCTCTGCAAGGATACGCTTGGGATTGGGGTGAACCGCGCCGGAGCCTTCGCCGAGTATATCGCGGTACCCATGACCAATGTGTGGCATCATCGCCCTGGCATCGACCTCGATGTCGCGGCGATATTCGACCCGCTGGGTAATGCCGTGCACACGGCGCTGTCCTTTGATTTGTTGGGTGAAGACGTGTTGATCACGGGAGCCGGGCCGATTGGTATCATGGCGGCGGCCGTCGCGAAACAAGCCGGGGCACGCTATGTGGTGATTACGGATGTGAATGATTACCGGCTTGACCTGGCCATGAAAATGGGGGCCACAGTGGCCCTCAATGTGAAGTCCGGCACGCTGCGCGAGGTGCAGAACAAATTAGGCATGAGGGAAGGCTTTGACGTGGGTTTGGAAATGTCCGGGAATCCCGCGGTGTTTGGCGACATGCTTGATAACTTGTGTCACGGGGGGAAGATCGCCATGCTGGGCATCCAGTCCGAACCGCTCGCCATCGATTGGAACAAGGTGGTATTCAATATGCTTACAATCAAGGGGATCTATGGCCGGGAGATGTATGAGACATGGTACAAGATGACGGCCATGCTGGAAAGCGGCCTTAATATCAGTCCGGTAATCACCCACAGGTTCCACTACACGGAATTTGAACAAGGGTTTGAGACCATGCTCAGCGGCCAATCCGGCAAGGTGGTGCTGAGCTGGCGTTGAGCTGATCAATCTATCAGACAATTCAATCATGCTAGGTGACTTTCAAGAATATATGGGGCGGCAACTGGCTGACATCAGAGCCGCCGGCACCTGCAAGAACGAGCGCATCATCACCACCCCGCAAGGCACCGCCATCCGTGTCGCGGATGGACGTCCGGTCCTGAATCTGTGCGCCAACAATTATCTCGGGCTGGCCCAACATCCAGCCGTGGCTGCCGCCGCCAAAGCGGCCATTGACAGGTGGGGTTACGGCATGGCAAGCGTGCGATTCATCTGTGGGACCCAGCGTGTGCACAAGGAGTTGGAGCAGAAAATCAGCGAGTTCCTGGGCACCGAAGACACGCTGCTCTATTCCTCATGTTTTGACGCCAATGGAGGTTTGTTCGAGCCGCTGCTAGGTGAATCCGACGCCATTATCAGCGACGAACTCAACCACGCCAGTATCATCGACGGCATTCGTCTCTGCAAGGCCCGGCGTTACCGCTATCGCAACAACGACATGGCTGACCTGGAATCAAAGCTGAAGGAAGCCGCCGGTGCCCGCTTCAGGATGATTGCCACCGATGGAGTGTTCTCGATGGACGGCACCATCGCCAACCTGTCTGCCATCTGCGGGCTTGCGGAAAAACACGCGGCGCTGGTGATGGTGGATGATTCACACGCGGTTGGTTTCATGGGACGCACCGGGCGTGGCTCCCACGAACATTGTGGCGTCATGGGCCGGGTTGACCTCATCACTGGCACGCTGGGCAAAGCCCTCGGTGGTGCCAGCGGTGGTTTCACCAGCGGGCGCAAGGAGTTGATTGAGCTTCTGCGGCAGCGCTCCCGTCCCTATCTGTTCAGCAATACGCTCTGTCCGTCCATTGCCGGGGCCACGCTCAAGGTGCTCGATTTGCTCACGGAATCCACCGCTCTACGTGATCGTCTCGAATCTAACACCCGGTTTTTCAGGGACGGCATGGCGCAACTTGGTTACACGATACCTCAGGGGACACACCCGATCTGTCCGATTATGCTGGGTGATGCCGCGTTGGCAACCACCCTTGCCGAAGTCATGCTGGACAAGGGGGTTTATGTTGTTGGCTTCAGTTACCCGGTTGTGCCGCAGGACAAGGCCCGCATTCGCACCCAAATCTCAGCGGCCCATAGCCATCAGGAGATGGTTTTCGCGCTCGAAAAATTCGCCGAGGCGAGACAATGCCTGTCGCTCTGAAAGCGGATTTGTGGCAAGCGCCTCTCAATGCTCGCGGCAGAACTGCTCGAAGCGGGTGAGACCTTCGTTGAGGACGTCCAGGGTGGTGCAATAGCTCAGGCGAATGCCCTCATCATAGCCGAAGGCCACGCCCGGCACGGCGGCCACTTTGTAACGTGACAACAGCTTGTCGCAAAGGTTGAGGGATTTGAGTCCCATGCTGCCGGTATAGACGAAGAAGTAGAAGGCACCCTGCGGCTCGACCACCCGGATGTTAGAAATGGCCTTGAGGCGGGCCAGCATGAATTGGCGCTTCACATCGTATTCGCCGCGAAGGTCTTCAATGAAGGTTTGATCGCCTTGCAGCGCGGCCAGAGCGCCGTATTGGGCGAAGGTCGTCGCGTTGGACACCGTGTGGTTTTGTATCTTGTCTATCGCGTCGGCAAACGCCTTGGGTGCGGCGGTGTAACCCAGGCGCCAACCGGTCATGGAGTAGCACTTGGAAAACCCGTTGACGGTGATGGTGAGATCACGGAGGTCGTCGCTGAGCGAGGCGATCGAGACATGTTTGGCATCGCCATAGATGAGCTTTTCATAAATCTCGTCGGAGAGGATCACGATTTCCTCGCCCAGGGCGATGTCACCGATCTCGCGCAGTTCCCGCTCGGTGTAGACGGCGCCGGTCGGGTTGCCCGGTGAATTGAGAATGACCATTTTGGTGGCCGGGGTCATGGCCTCCTCGAATTGTTGGGCCGTCATTTTCCAACCCGTGGACTCCATGGTCTCCACAACCACTGGAACCCCTCCCGCAAGCCGCACCATTTCCGGGTAGGAAACCCAGTAGGGCGAGGGAATGATGACCTCGTCACCTTCCTCCACCACGGCGAGAATGGCATTGAAACAGGCCATTTTGGCCCCCGCGGTGAGGCAGATTTGTTTGGCGTCAAACTCGAGGTTGTTATCCACCATCAACTTGGCGGCGATGGCTTCGCGCAGTTCAAGGATGCCACCGGCCGGGGTGTATTTGGTCCGGCCTTCCTGAATCGCCTGGATGGCTGCGGCCTTGATATAGTCGGGAGTGTCAACCTCCGGCTCGCCACCGGCGAGGGCATAAACTTCTTCGCCTTTGGCAATCATGGCCTTGGCCTGATTGGTGACGGCGAGAGTTAGGGACGGATTGACCTTGGCGATTCGGGATGAGATGCTTTCCATGGGGGGCGCGGGTGAAGGGGTGACCCGCCTCACCGGGCGGAGCAACTGGATGTGCGCCACCCCGGTGCGGGCGGACGCCTTTTGTGGAGCATCCGCCCGAGCGTGGCAAGAGAAATGCACCCCGATTTTCGTGGGGGTCACCCAGCCCCTGCCCCCCCGCCGCGAGCGACTCATACCCTTGGTCACCCGCGACAACCCTATTGACGATCGTCAAACAACTTGTCGCGTTCCAGTCCGGCCAACATTTTCAAACAAACGCCTCCCGACTGCGACAAATTTATTGACGATCGTCGGCAGAATTGTCGTAATAGGGATGTGATGGGCCCGCGCACGGAACTGTTGCTTTATCAGTTAGCCTGGACGTTGGACAGGATGATGCAGCCAACGTGGCGGAATTTGGAGTCTTCGTTTGAGTCGTGGGCGTATGGTAACGGCTTGCTCAGGCAAATCCAGCGTCTTGAAGCGAAAGCCTATATTGAAACACGACGCGATGAAAAATCCGGGTTGCGCGTAATCCGGCTCACCGACAAGGGGTTGGCCGCAGGGCGGATGGATTACGATCCGGAGGAGCGGTGGCAACGCCCGTGGGACGGCATGTGGCGAATGGTGTTGTTTGACTTGCCAGAGGAGGATCGCGCATTGCGAGGCAAATTGCGGGGTAAGCTCTTCGCCGCGGGGTTTGGGTGCTTGCAGCGCAGCGCATGGATTTCCCCCCATCCGGTGGTGGATTTAGCGGCGCAAATGCGCTCGTTGACCATCAATGCGGCGAGTCTGGTGCTGTTGCAATCCACTCCATGCGGTGGCGAATCCGCATCGGATATAGTGTGTGCCGCATGGGACTTTGGGCAAATCGATCAAGCGTGGAAGAATCTGGCGGAACATCTTGATTTTGCACCGCAGGTTTCCAAGGCGCTGGAAAAAGCCAGCTTTGCCGGTTGGGTGGGGCAGGAGCGGGAGTTGCTTCAGCGTTGTTTTCGTCTCGATCCCTGTTTGCCCAGAGAGCTGCATCCAGCAGGTTATCAGGGAGTGAAAATATGGCAGAAACGGCGGCGGGTGCTCAATAATCTCACCAAAGCATTGGCGTGACCGGCATCTTGGACAACAGATTCGTTAATGAGGTTTAGGGAATGGGCTGTAAAACCTCAGCGGCGACAATGCGGCTGACGATCGTCAATTAATTTGTCGCGGCAGGGCGGGCAATGGACCAGAGGTGGACTCAGTCACGAGCTGCGGCTTCGAGCATCAGATAGGTGGCGAGCAGGGCTTCGTAGGTGGTTTGGGTGCTGGCGTCGGGCTCGAAGGTGGCAGTGGCTGGAGCCAAGGCCTGGGTGAGGGGGTCGTAGCCATGGTGGCCGACGACATGAGCGGCGATCATGGCGGCGCCGAGGGCGGCGGAGTCCTGGACGGCAATGGTTTCCACTTTGGCTTGGAAGACATTGGCCAGGGTCTGGAGGATGCCGGTGCTGCGGGACGCGCCACCGGTGACGCGGATGGTCTCAAAGTCGCCAATCCACTGCGAATGCACCCGGATGGATAGAATCTGAGCCTCGATGATGGCGCGGATTTTTGTTTCCGGTGCGGCGTGGGCGAAATCGAAGTTGGCGCGCAATCCCGGCTTGAGGACGGGAGGAGTGATTTCCGCCTCGAACCATGGCAGGGCGAGTTGGCCCAGGTTTCCGGCGGGCGTTTTTTCAAACGCGGTGACATCGAAAAACGTCCAATCCGCTTGGGATTCCACGCGGATGCGTTCGCGGGCGAGGGAACCGTTCTTGAAGCAGGTGAGGCACATGAAGCCGCCAGTGGGATTGCCAAACACATGGCCGCAACCCTCCGGGTCGGTGCGATACGGGTCGAGCACCGCGAAAAACGTGTCGCTGGTGCCGAGACTCACCACCGCCAGTCCCGGGCGGGTGGCGCCGGTGCCCACCAGGCTCGCCGGGTTGTCACCGGTCCATGCGGCGATGGCCACGTCGCTGGAAAATCCGTATTTGGAAAAATAGGGTGCGAGTTTGCCGATGACGCTGTGGGTGGGCACGGCGGGCGGGAGCTTGTCTAACAATCCTGGCGCGGTGGCCTCGCAAATCGCGGGGTCCCAGGCCAGGGTGTTGAGGTTGAGCAAGTTCATGCCCGCGCCGTCACCGTAGTCGATGGGCGCATGCGTGCCGGTGAGGACCGACGCCATGAACGACGAGACCAGATGGATTTTTGCGGTATCGGCGTAGGCGGCCGGGTCCTGTTGCCAGAACTTGCGGATTTGCGCGCCGGTGAAGCGTTCGATGGCGGGTGAGCCGGTATCGGTCTGGAGCCGGGCCCCGATGGCGGCACTGACTTCGGCGCACTGGGCGCTGGTGGAGGAATCCATCCAGATCGGCGAGGTCTTGCGCGACAGGGCCGGGGCGAGTTGATCCAGCAGATTTTTTGCGGGATCGAGGGTGGCGAGGGCGGCGGTGGCGTGGGAATTGAGATAGACCGACCCGTGTTGCTGGCCTGCCCCGCCAATGCCGATGACCTTGTCCAAGGGCGCGCCCCCGGCCTGCATCCGTGTGAACAGCAGGTCGAGCGCAGCCACCCACAGCAACGGATCCGCGTGCTTTTCGAGAAGGTCTGCGGAAGGCGAGTAGGCCGCCTGGTATTGCGGCAGGTCCTTGGCAAAATTGACCGCGGCCTGGCAGACAATGCTGCCGGCGGCCGGATCAATGATGATGCCTTTGAGGCTTTGGGTGCTGCTATCGAGACCGAGATGGTAGGACATGGTTTTGTTAGAGACTGAGCAGGATATCGTTGAAGTGGATTTCCAACAATTCCTGGCGACCGCTCTTGAGGGCGGGTTCGCCGTTCTTGAGGGTGAAGGCGGCGAGCTTGTCGAGCGACGACTTGCCGGCGAGGATTTCCTTGCCGACCGGCGATTTCCAAGTGGCGTAGCGGTCATCCACGATCTGGCTGTAGGCCTTGTCGGAGAGGATCTTGTCGGCCACCAGCAGGCCCTTGGCGAAGGCATCCATGCCGCCGATATGGGCA
The DNA here is from genome assembly GCA_903826205.1 of Akkermansiaceae bacterium. GTDB lineage: Bacteria > Verrucomicrobiota > Verrucomicrobiia > Verrucomicrobiales > Akkermansiaceae > Luteolibacter. The sequence continues at coordinate 5,321 of CAIKDP010000283.1, read as the reverse complement.
TAGAACAAATCCATCACATCGTTGGAACCGCGACGGCACTTGGCATCAAAGTTGAAGCCGCCGGAGCCGATGCCGCCTTTTTGTTGGAGCACCGCGACCATGGCGGTGGCGGTGTCATAGAGATTCACCGGGAATTGGTCGGTATCCCAGCCTAGCAGGACGTCGCCGGCGTTGGCATCGATGCTGCCGAGCTTGTTTTCGGCGGCGGCGACGGTGAGTTCGTGGGCGAAGGTGTGGCCGGCGAGGGTGGCGTGGTTGGCCTCGACGTTGATCTTGAAATGGTCGTACAAGCCATGGGCGCGGAGGAAGCTCAGCACGGTAGCGGTATCGTAATCGTATTGGTGTTTGGAGGGTTCGCGCGGCTTGGGTTCGATCAGGAACTGGCCCTTGAAGCCGATCTTTTTCGCGTGATCCACGGCGAGTTGGAGCAGTGCGGCGAATTGGTTTTGCTCCTGGCTGTACTTGGTGTTGAGCAGGGTTTCGTAACCCTCGCGGCCACCCCAGAACACATAGTTTTCGCCACCCAGTTCGCAGGTTGCTTCCAGCGCGTGCTTGAGCTGGGCCGCAGCGTAGGCAAACACCTGGACATCGGGATTGGTGCCCGCGCCGTGGGTGTAACGCGGGTTGGAGAACAGGTTGGCCGTGCCCCACAGCAACTTGATGCCGGTGTCCTTCTGCATCTTCTTGGCTTGCTTGACCACGGTCTCAAGGTTTTTGACCGACTCGGTGAACGTCGCGCCTTCGGGGGCGATGTCGCGGTCATGGAAGCAATAGTAGGGGACACCGAGCTTCTGGCAGAATTCGAAGTTCGCTTGCAGCGCCTTTTCGGCGGCCTCCATCGGCGAGCCGACATTCCACTCGCGCACCCAGGCGGCCGGGCCGAACATGTCCGAACCACCGCCCTTGAAGGTGTGCCAGTAGGCCACGGCAAACCGGAAATGTTGGGCCATGGTCTTGCCACGCACCTTTTGTTTGGCGTTGAACCACTTGAAGGTCAAGGGATCGCGGCTCTTGGGGCCTGCGTATTTGATCGGGGATTTGACGAGCGGGAAGTACGATTTCATGGTTGTTCGGGATGTGCGCAAGGGGCCTGCGGAGTTTGCTGGACCTGCCCAAGGCGACAAGCAAATTTTTCCAACGGCGGCAAAAAATGGCCGCCCATATGAACCCGGAGTTCCGGTGTACCCGGATCATCCGCAGCCGTTAGGCAAGCAAGCGGTCCGCGAGTGTGGCGAGGGCGTCCTCGTCGAGCACGGGGCGGGCGCTTGCCTGCCAATGCGCGGGCGGCTCGGGTAGTTGGATCCAACTGCGGCAGCCGCCGAGGCTTGCCGTGTAGGGGAATTCCCATGGGTTGGCCAGTTCACGCACCCGCACCAAGGCGAGGTGAATGGAGCCGGAGGTCATGCCCTTGCCTTCCCAATCGAAGCGGTCGCGCACGGTTGGTTCGGAGTAAATGTGGAAGGGGGCGAGCGCCGCGAGCTTGTCCCAATCGGTTAGAGTGATGGCCCACAACGCTTCGGCATGGTGGGTGATGCGTACGGTATCCCCCACCTGCCATTCCGGCAACGGGATGACGGTGCCTTCGCGGACTTGTTCACCGAGGACGTGGAACCGGGTGGGGAAGAGGAAAAAGGACTCGTGAGCAAAGGAAAATCCGAGGCGTCCCTCGTGGATGCCGCCTTTGCGCAAGAGGATTGCCTGGCGCCCGCTGGCGAGCGCATCGCAAACGACCTGCCATTCTTTGAAGCCGATGATGTTGTGCATGGAGATGAGAGACAGAAGACTAATAGAAACAAGACAGAAGACAAGAGGGAGAGGTGCTTCGCACGGTTTGGTGGGTCTTCACCTTCCTGTCTTGGAGCGCGGCGGTCTTCTGTCTTTACGTTAGATCGCTGGCGGTGACGGAGGTTTGCGCGCGGGAGCCGAGGAGGCGGGCGATGCGGGTCACTTGGTCCGCGGTGGCATCAAACCGGTAACTGTGGCAATTGGGACAAATGGCGGTGCTGTTGCCCAGGATTGAATTGCACCCTTCGCAGACTTTGTAGGCGGTGGGGTTGGCGGCGATTTTGGCCGCGGCTTCCGCGCGTGAACTGTGGGGTTGGGGAGTTGGCATGGGGGGATGAAAAAAGCGGCACCGGGTGACCGGACCGCTTGATTCGAGAGATTGGGCGATCCGGATCAGGCCAAGCTGGCAAGCGCCTTGGCGGTTTTGCTTTTGAGATTGGCAGCCTTGTTCGGGTGAATCAGGTTGCGTTTGGCGGCCTTGTCCAAGGCGGACGCATAGGTGCTGGCGGCGCTGGCTGCGGTGGGTGCATCCCCGGCGGCGACGGCGGAGAGGGTCTTTTTGCGGAGCGTCTTCATGCGGGTTTTGTCCGCGCGATTGCGTTCGGTGCGGACTTCAGTTTGACGGACGCGCTTGAGGGCGGATTTCGTGTTGGCCATGGTATTAGGGGAGAATTTTGCCTGAGGGGGAACGGCGGGCGGCAAACCGTAAGGATGCGTGCCAAGCTGTCAAGCTCGGGTTTGTGAAATTTTCAGAGGCTGGCGTAGGGAGGGGCGGCGGCTTGAGGTTGGTCGAGGGACCCGCGGATGACGAAAACATCGGCGCCGAGGCCGACGCGTTTGTAGAGGTCGATGACATCCCGGCCGCTCATGCGGATGCAGCCATAGGAGGCCGGGACGCCGAGGCTGCGTTCTTCGGCGGTGCCATGAATGTAGATGCAGCGGCGGAAGGCGTGGCTATTGGCGGATTCCGTGCCGCGCAGCCACAGGATGCGGCTGACGATCGGGTCGCGCCCGGGGGCATCGGGTCGGACGACTTCGCCGGTGGGCTGGCGGTGTTTGAGGACGGTGCCGGCGGGCAGGTTGTCGCCGATTTTACGGCTCACTTCCATGCGTCCGAGGGGCGTGCAATTGCTGCCCGGGCGGTCGCCGATGCCGAATTTGGAGGTGGAAACCTTGTAGGTTTTGAACGGTTTGCCATCGCGCAAGACCAGCATTTTCTGATCCCGGACACTGACCACCACTTTGTTGCAGGTGTCTTTGCTGGTGGTGCCACAACCGGTGAACACAAGCGCGGTGAGCGCGCTGAAGGTGACAAGCAGGGTTGGACGCATCGGGAGGCCGGTGGGGTGCAAGAAAGTCAGGGTTTGTCGCTGAAGGTGGAAGGGCTGGGCTGGATTGCGGGGGCGACAGGAAGCAAGCGGGCGATGGAGGCCAGCGAGGTGTAGAAGAAGCCGACGGGGAATGGCAGCAAGAGGATGGCGGAGGACCAGCGGCCCTGCATGGCGGCCTCGGCGACGACGAAGAGGAAGAAGAAGCCGAAGAGCAATTCCACAAACGGGGTGAGGGTCTTCATGGCCTTGTAGCTGCTCTGTTTCCAGTCGTGGCGTTTGGCGGTGTCGATGCCGTATTTGGGCGTGCGGACAAAGCCGGACTGGTGGTTGAAGATAGCTTCCAACACCGCCTTGGCATTGCTGATGGACATGCCAATGCCGAGGGCCAGCAGCAGGGGCAGATAGGGGATTTCCTTCCACCACGAACCGGGGCGCAGGGCTTTTTGGGAGACCAGATAGAACAGCACCACCGACACCGAGGAGAAAAAGAAAATCGGCACATTGATGATGTAGTAGCCGAATTTCCCGAAGTCCGGCTGGCAGTGCTGGTTCGGGTAAATCAGGAAGCACAGGCAGATGAGCATGAGGTAGGCGAAGTTGGACGTGAGGTGGGCCGTGGCCTCCATCTTGATGAACAACGGCACCTTGCTTTTCCAAATGGCGGGGAGCACTTTCTTGCAGACTTGGATGGAGCCCTTGGTCCACCGGTGTTGCTGGCTCTTGAAGCCGTCCATATCCACCGGCAATTCGGCCGGGGTTTCCACATCGTTGAGGAAAATGAAGCGCCAACCCTTGAGTTGGGCGCGGTAGCTGAGGTCCATGTCCTCGGTGAGCGTGTCGTGTTCCCAGCCGCCGGCGTCGGTGATGCAGGATTTGCGCCAGATGCCGCCGGTGCCGTTGAAGGTGAAAAACCGGCCCGAGCGGTTGCGCGCGGTTTGTTCGAGTTCGAGGTGGCCGTCCAGGAACATCGCCTGAATGCGGGTCAGCACGTTGAAGGTGCGATTGAGGTGGCCCCAGCGGGTCTGAATCAGGCCGATCGAGTCGTCGGTGAAATAGTGGACGGTTTTTTGCAGCAAATCCGGGTTGGGGACGAAGTCCGCGTCGAGGATGAGCAAGTATTCGCCCTTGGCCGTCTTGGTGCCGTTTTCCAGCGCGCCGGCCTTGTAGCCGGTGCGGTCGCAGCGGTGGATGTGTTCGGCGTCGAAGCCGCGGGCCTTGAGCCGCTCAATGCCTTGCCGACAGATGTCCACCGTTTCGTCGGTGGAATCATCCAACAGCTGGATTTGCATCTTATCCTGCGGATAATCGAGTGCGGCAACCGAGTCGAGCAGTCGGTCCACGACGTGCATTTCATTGAAAACGGGCAGCTGGATGGTGACCAGCGGGAGGTCCGCGAAGAGCCGGAGCGGTTGCGGGCGCTTGCGCGAGTGCTTCAGGTATAGGAACAGGATAGTCAGGCGGTGCGAGCCGTAGCCGGCGAGGCCGAACAATACCATGATGTAGCAGAAATACCAAAGCGGTGAGGACCAGTCCATAAGGGTCGAGAGGGGGATGGGGTGTTGGCGAAAGGGTGGGCGGCGGTGGCCGGAGGGCGGGTAAAGGGCGGGAAACCCGAAGCAAAATCAGGCATGGAGGCGCGAGGGCCGATGCCGGACGCGCAGGACGTGCCAGAGACTGGGGCTGAAGTCAAGCGCGGATTTCCTGGTTGACCAAGAACCCGCGTCGCGGCACGCTGCGGGCGTCTTCGCCGCCCGTGAAGGGTTGCGGGGGTCCCTTGCGCATGTTAAAACTCAAAGCCGGCATTCTCGCCAATAAAACCTATCGCGACCTCATTGGCAGGGTGTTGCAGGAGAATTTTCGCCATTATGTGTGGCGTTATCTCGGGGCGTTTGTGCTCATGGGCTTTGCGGCGGCGGCCAGCGGTGCGTCGGTTTTCCTGATGAAAAACGTCACGGCGGTGGTGTTTGGTGCCCCGGAAAAACTCAAGAACGAGGGGGTTGCGGCGGGCCAGGCTGCCGCCTTTGGCAAAGAATGGCTGCAGCGCGCGGGGGAGTTTTTCGCATCCTGGTTCACCACTTCCGAGCCTGGCATGCTGCAGATCCTCAATGTCTCGTTGGCCATTCTGCTGGTTTTCTTCGTTAAGGGTGCTAGCCTGTATGGTTCGTCCGTCATTCTCTCCAAAATCGGCAACAACATCGTGGCCCG
>CAIKDP010000282.1 GCA_903826205.1 Akkermansiaceae bacterium | reverse complement strand
TCGCCGGCACTCAAGCTGGGATTTGTGAATTTCCCGATGGACCAGTTCGGGGTGACCAAGCCCGGGTTGAAGGCGCTTGCCCGCACGCCTAACATTCCCAAACTCAGCATACCCGATCAACCGACCACCAAGGTGCAGTTCGTCAAGCCGGTCAATTACGCCTGGCAAGCGGCGGTTCGTGACATCGTTGGCCTCGGCGAGCGATCCGCCTATGGCTTGCCCGATGAGTCGGGTGTTCTGTTAGTGAATGTGCCGGCCGCCAGCCAGGCCGCCACCGCCGGTCTCCAGAAGGACGATGTGATCCTCGCCTGTAACGGCCAACCGATCCGCACGGTCAAGGATTTGCTGGCGATGCGCGACCAGGCCGCCGGCAACAAGATCACCCTCTCGGTCATCCGCAAGCAGAAGCCGTTGACCGCCGCGCTTGAAAGCTATGCGTATGGGGTCACGGAATACCAGACGACGCCCGACTTCAAGCGGGTCCCGCTGGCACCCGCCGCGGCGGTTCTGCCCGCCAAGGCTCTAACCATCCCGCCGGGTTCCAGCAATGACCCGCTCGGCATGCTCACCGATGGCCAGTTGACGCGTGACGCCGGCCATGCCTTCGGCGACGGTTTCACCACGGGCACCTACAAAATCGATTTGGGTTCCGTGCAAACCATCGGCCAGATCAATACCTTCTCTGGCGGCAACAATCACATCCGCGCCCGCCAGAACTTCGTGCTCTATGGCAGCGCTGCCGCCACCGATCCGGGCTGGAATGTTCAGGACGCCAGCCAGTTCACCCCGATCATCGACCTGGCCGCCAGGGAAACCGGTGAGTTCGATTGTGCCGCCACGAGCATCCGCCAGAGCTCTGGAAAACCGTTAGGCCGCTACCGCTGGCTGGTCTGGGCGGTCACCCCGGTGACTTATGATGGCGGATCTAACACCAGCATCGCGGAGTTGCAGGTGTTGCCCGCAAGCGCACCATGATTCACCCTATGAGACACAAGCCAATCAGATCCTTCGCGGCCATCGCCCTGCTGATGGCTGTCACCGCGTTACGCTGCGTGGCCGCTGATCCGCTCCCGCCGATCGATCCGTCCGTCTTCAAGGCGCCGGTGCGCGTCGCGTGCATTGGCGACAGCATCACCGAGGGGGCCGGGGCGGACAAGGGCAAGTCGCGGTCGGAGCAACTCCAGGGATTGCTCGGAGCCTCGTGGCAAGTCGGCAATTTCGGACTCGGCGGCCGCACGCTGCTGAAACAGGGCGATTATCCTTACTGGAAGGAGCCCATCTATCAGGATGCGCTCAACTCCAAGCCGGATGTGGTGATCATCATGCTTGGCACCAACGACACCAAGCCGCAGAACTGGAAGCATGAGGCGGAATTTTCTGCCGACTCCCGGGAGTTCGTGAAATCGTTCCAGGCACTCGCCAGCAAGCCGCGGATCTATGTGTGCCGGCCCTGCCCGGCACCGGTGACGAAGCCGGGAGAGGGCGATATCAACGAAGCCGGGGTGATCGAGTTGATCAAGCGCATCGACGCGCTCGCCGCGCAAATGAAGCTTGGCGTGATCGACATGCATGCCGCGCTTGCCGATAAGTTGCAGATGCTGCCCGACCACGTCCACCCGAATAACGACGGCGCCGGCGAGTTGGCCAAGGCGGCCGTGGCTATTCTAACAGGCCGGCAGCCTGCAGGCCAAGGCCCGACGGTGCTGCCAGAAACCCTGACCCCGAGCGTCATGGTGGACACCAAGACCGAACCGATGGCGGCCGGCAAGTTCCAGCCGACCTCGGACTCCCTCAAGCAATACCGGACCCCCGGGGGGTTCCGCGATGCCAAGTTCGGGATCTGGGCGCATTGGGGGCCGCAGTGCCAACCGGAGGCCGGCGATTGGTATGCCCGCCAGATCTATGAGGAGGGCAGCAAGCAATAACCGAGAGAGAAACGCAAAGAGCACATGATCCCCACAAGTCAAAAGGCGTGTACAGATGCGCGTGAGCCCCCCCCGGTCGAGGTGCCCACCAAAACCCGCTTTTTGTGGGGAATGGGCGGCTTCTCCGATGCCATGATTTACAACGGCACCGGCAGCCTGGTCAATGTGATCTATGTCAACGCGCTGGGTGTCAATGCGGCGCTGGTCAATCTGGCGTGCGCCATTCCCCGGTTTCTGGATTTTGTGACCGACCCGATGGTGGGCCATCTATCTGATAACACCCGCACGCGCTGGGGACGGCGCCGGCCGTGGATGCTGGCGGGGTTGATCATCAGCGCGGTGACCACGATGCTGTTGTGGTATCCGCCGCACGCGCCTGCCGGCGGGGATTGGCGCACGTTTGTCTATCTGGCAGTGATGATGTCACTGCTCTACGCGGTGGGCTACGCGTTTTTCTGCATCCCGCACGCGGCGATGGGCTATGAGATGACCACCGGCTACAATGAACGCACGCATTTGTTCAAGTGGCGTTTCACGTTGTTTGCGGTGGCCGGGTTTTTGAACCCGTGGTCGCTGCCCTTGAGCATGTGGCTGGAGGGCCCGCGCGCGCAGGTCTTGCGGGGGTCCGAGGGAATCATCACGGTCAGCGCGATTGTCGCGGCGCTGATCCTGCTGGCGGGCTTGCCCTCGGTGTTGTTCTGCAAAGAGAAAGTCGCCGACCATCTGGGCGAGGCCAAGATCGGTTTTCTACGCGCCGCCAAGCTCACGCTCGATAACAAGCCGTTCCGGTTGCTGGTGGTCAGCAATGTCATCACCAAGTTTTGCATGCAAGTGACCGGGATTTTCTTCGCGTTCATTTTCCTCTATCACATCACGCAGGGTGACCAGCGTGCCGGTTCGGCGTATCTGGCGTTCTTTTTCAATGCCATCAATGTTTTCAGCCTGTGCTCGATGGCGCCGGTGGCCTGGCTCACCGACCGCATTGGCAAGAAGAACAGCCTGCTGGCCATGCTGACGATGAGTGCGGTGGCGTATGCCTCGTTGTGGTTCACCTTCACCAACGTGCCCGGCGCCTTCGTCCACATCCCGTTGCCGTGGGGTGCCGCCGGCAATGGCTTCTCATTGCATTGGCCCTGCCTCATCACGGCGGCACTCATCGGCATGTTCACCTCCACCATCCCCATGATTTTGAATTCCATGATTGCCGATGTCTGTGACTTGGACGAACTCAAGTCCGGCCACCGCCGCGAGGCGTTTTACGGCGCGGTCTTCGTCACCACCGACAAGATCGCCATGGCCGTCTCGCTGGCACTCCAGGGATTCCTGTTAGTCGCGTCCGGCTTCGACTCCAAGCTTGACGTGCAACCCGCCGGCACCATTCACTTCTGGCTGTTGGCGCTGATCATCACCCAGCCGGCGGGATTTCTCATCGGGATGCTCTCCATCTTCATCTATCCGTTATCGAGGGGCCGCCTCCAGGAAATCCGCGCCGAGCTCAACGCCCGCAAACGGCGGAGTGCAACCGTCGGCGCGTCCGCCGCCGGACAAGCCTGATGACACAAACGAACCACCATGGAACCTAACGAATCCAACGTCCCACCGATCCTTTCGGAAACCCGCCTGCTGGGCATTCATGTGCCGCCAGTCTGGCTGCGGGAAGACGGCAGGAACCTGCAACCTCTCACCGTGGTGTTGTGGTATGCCGGCGACGACCACGAAGCGACCGTGCTGTTGGATGGGGGGGCACCGGTCAAGGTGCCGCTCAAACAGGGCGAGCAATCGTTCGAGATGAATGTCGCTGCAGCGGAACAACCTCGTACGGTGGCCTTGCGCATCACCACTTGGAGCAAGGTGCTGGCCGATGTCCGGATTGCCATCACCCCGCCCCGCATCCGCGACATGTGGGTGCTGCCGCATTCGCATGTTGATATCGGCTATACCCACCGCCAGGCGGAAGTCCTCGACTTGCAGGTGCGGAATCTCGAATCCGCCATCAAGCTGGCAGAGGCCAGTGCAAACAACCCGCCCGGCCTGCGCTTCAAGTGGAATCCCGAGGCGGTTTGGACGCTCGACCATTACCTCCGGCGGGTACCCCCGGAGCAGCGTGAGGCGTTCATCGGGGCGGTGCGCCGGGGCGATGTGGAAGTCAACGCGCTCTATACCAACATGCTCACCGGCCTGTGCCGCCCCGAGGAGCTGGCGCAATGCCTGGCCAGTGGTGTGCAAATCGCCAAGCTAACCGGAGTACCGCTGGCAACGGCGGCCATTTGCGACATCCCGGGCTTTGCTTGGGGCATCGTGCCGCTGCTGGCGCAGGCGGGCGTGAAGTACTTTGCGGTCGGCCCTAACATGGCTGACCGCGTGGGCCACATCCATGTGTGGGATGACAAGCCGTTTTACTGGATGTCGCAAAGCGGCGAAGAACGCGTGTTGTGCTGGGTGGTGGACAACTATCATCGCAAGGACAATCTCGAACAAGCCGTCATCAACCAGGTGGCCCAGCTTGGGCGCGGCGGCTTCCCCTAT
>CAIKDP010000281.1 GCA_903826205.1 Akkermansiaceae bacterium | reverse complement strand
GTCCCCGAGCCCGGCAGTTTGCTGGCGCTCGGCCTGCTGGTCGGCTCCGGCGCATTCCTGCGCAGCCGCCGGAAAGTCGTGGGTTAGATATATCGTAGGCGCGCTGGTGACAGCGCGGGGGGGGCTATGCCCGGCGGTTCACGGACGTTCCATATCATCCAAGACGCATTCTCACGAATGCGCCTACGAGCGATCGCGCTCTTCGTAGCTGCGGCTACCAGCCGCAGTCCTCGCGCATGGCGGTGCGTGGGCGGCTCATCCGCGTGGCTTGGCACCGCCCGTGCGGGCGGATAAGTCGGCGGACCGGGCCGGTCCGCCCTACCTTGCGGTCGTCCTGCGGGACTTAAAATGGTGCTTGCCGGGCGGATTGGAGCGGTTATGCTCACGCATAGTGAATGAGTCTAGCCATGAAACTCCCAGATCCTATCAAACCCATGATCCGACCCATCACTCCCCTGGCGCTGGCTGTGGCTGCAGGGCTGGCTTGCGGCGCGGGGGTGGTTGCCAGCGCGGCCCCGCCGGTGGGCGGCTATACCCGGTGGTTCGACGCGTCGCAGGTCAGTGCGAGTAACGGTGCCGCGGTCGCCACCTGGAACGACCTTAGCGCCAATGCCGCCAACGCCACGGTGCCCGGCGGCAATGCCGCGCCGGTCTTTGTGGCCAACGCGGGCACGGAAACCGGCCTGCCGGCCCTCTATTTCGCCAAGAATGGCGGTGCGGGCAACAGCGCGGCGTTAAAGTTCACCCGGGACAGCAGCATCCGCACGGTCTTCGCTGTTTTCAAAGGCAGCAGCTTCCTGTTGACCGATGCCGACGCCTATCATTTCCACCGCCCGGGCGATGACAGCGCCACCGAACCGTTGTGGGGAGGCAATACCAGCAGCAACATCACCGGCGGCTCCACCTATGTGAACGGCGACCTGGTCACCGGCACCAGTTTCAACCTGCCCACCGCCCACAATGGATTCAACCTGGTGGAAGTCCTCACCTCGGGCAATGTGCAAGCCGATTCCTTCAACAAGGACCGCGCCTATCATGCCGGCAACCAGTACCAGGCCGAGGTCATCCTCTACGACCGCGTGCTGGATGAAACCGAGCGCGTGGCGGTCGAGCATTACCTGTTAGGCAAGTGGTTCGGCGTCTCCTATGCGCTGGCGGTCACCCTCGACAGCCCGCTGGATGGCCAGGCCTACCCGACCGGCACGGCCATTGCGGCCACGGCCACTCCGGTCTATGGCCCCGAACCCTACACCGTCAGGTTTTTCAAGCGGGCCTTGCCGTCAGGCACCTTTGCGCAAGCGGGCGTGGATATCACGAGCGCCCCGTATGAAGTGAACCTCGGGGCTCTGGCCAATGGCAGTTATGAGATCTATGCCACGGCCACCAACAGCGCCGACCCGCCGGTGACCGCCACCTCCGCAACCCACACCTTCACGCTCGCAGCCGCCATCCCCACCACGACCGTGATCGACACGTCCGGCAGCCCCTCGACCTACGGCCAGTCGGCGACTTTCCTCGCCACGATTGATCCGATCCCCACAGGCGGCACGGTGCAGTTTTACGACGGTGCCGACCCCCTGGGCAACCCGGTGGCAGTCGATACCGGCGACGGCACGGCGCAATACAGCACCAGCCTTCTAACAGCAACCACCCATGCGGTCACCGCGCAATTCAGCGGCCACGGCCTGTATCTTGGAAGCAGCACCCACGCCCCTGCCCTGTCGCAGGCGGTTGAGAAGGCGGTGCTGACGGTGACCGCGGACAACAAAGTCCGCGCGCCGGGAACCCCCAACCCGGAGCTGACCTACAAAATATCCGGCTATCAAAATGGTGAAACCCTCAGCACGGCGGAGGTTACGGGTGCCCCGGTTCTAACCACCCTGGCTGCCACCGGTTCGCCGGCGGGAGCCTATGACATCACCTGTGCCGTGGGTGACCTGGCCGCGGCCAATTACAGCTTCACGCCGGTCAACGGGATTTTGACAGTGCAGAGCGGGGCACCGCCCGTTACCGGCGGCATGGTCTGCTGGTATGACGCGTCCTCCATCACCGTGGAGGATGGCGCGGTGGTCAACACCTGGGAGGACCTGTCCGGCAACGGGCATACGGCCACCCGCATCAGCGGCTCTCCGACGTTGGCGCTCAATGACATCAAATACAACGCCAGTTCCGCGGCACGACCCGGGGTGCATTTCAGAAGCACGAACGGAATTCTTGATTGTGCCGGAGCGATGTTCGTCAAGGAACAATACGTCGTGGTGCGTTCGCCGAATGCCAACTGGGTCGGCAACCTTGCTTTCCTCGGCCGCAAATCCAACAGTTTTCTAACTGTCCGGTCATCCAGCTACAACATTGCCGGCGGCACCACCGGCTTCTGGCAGGACCACTGGCCGGTCACGGTGGTCAAGAATGGCTACACGCCGGCCGCCTATCCGTCAGTGGTCAACAGCAACACCCACCGGGACCATTTCAACAAGTTCTCCAACGGCTGCAAATTCGCCATCGATGACATCACCGACTACATGATCCTCAGGATCGTCGTGGATGCCGAGGCGAGCGCCGCCAATCTCGCCCTCTATCCGAATTACCAGATCGGGCGCAATGAAACCCTTTCCTCCGGCGAATTCGACGTGGCCGAGATCATCGGCTACAACACCACCTTGTCGGCCGAGGATGAGGCCGCGTTGGGATTCTATCTGGAAAACAAGTACGGGATTCCCGCGCCCAACTATGCCGATGTGACGCCGCAGGCGATCATTTCCAGCTTCAACATCAACGGCCTGCCGACCCGGATTGACCAGGCACGCCGCCAGATTGTCGTGACCGCGGTGGCGCCTCTGGACCTGTCGGTGCTCATGCCGACGTTCACGCTCTCCGACGGGGCGACCTGCAAGGTGGATGGCGCCACGTTGACATCCGGGGTCACCCCGGTGAACTACAGCCCCGCGCATTACATCGTCACTTCCGCAGATGCGTCCAAGATCTGCGACTATACCGTGACGGTCAATTCGTCCGCACCCACCATCGTCGCCGTGGCCCTGACACCCTTGGATGTCTCAGGCAGCGGAACAGGCGCGGAGATTCAGAACACCGGCACCTTGGTCGAAGCCAATCACTTTGGCTCCTCATCGGCGCAGCTCACGCTCGATAACGGCTTGGTCTTTGGAACCAGCACCGCGCACCTGACCCAAAGCCCGGGCGGTGGCAGCACCAACTCGGATTCACAGGCATTGGTTCCCTTGCTAACCGATGCAACGGACTTTGATAGACTCATGCGTTCCTACATCTGGGGCGGCAGCCAGACCGCGACCCTGGCCATCCCCGGCCTCACGCCCGGACACACCTATCGCCTGCAATGGATCACGAGCAATCCACGCGGCGGCAACATTGCGTTGGAAGGCAACCCATCCGCGCCGTTGACGGGCAGTTCCGATGCGCCCACGCTGCTGAGCTTCACCTGGGTGGCTAACGACGCGACGGCCAATGTGTTGATCACCCGGCAGAACAACCCGTCTTACGGCGGCACCCACGACAGCGAGATCCTGTTCAATGGCTATGCCTTGCACGACATGGGCGTCATCATGCCGCCGGCAGTCATCAGCTCTGTGCCCGCCAGCCAGACGATCCCTATCACCACCCCGAGCGTGACATTGAGCGGCACGGTCAGTGGCAGCGGTCCGGTCTATCCGGCCGCCGGCGAAGTGGTGGCCATCACGATCCATGGGGCGACGTACTATGCCGCCATTGCCGGTGGCACGGGTCAATTTTCCATTGTGTTCCCCACCGCGTTGATACCGGCCAGTGACACGCCCTACCCGATCACCTACAGTTATGTGGGCAACGGGACCACGCTGTTTGCTGCGGCCGACCACACGAGCACGGCCCTGGCGGTGACGACCGTCCCGGCCACCCCTGCCGTCATCAGCGGGGTTTCCAGCAAAAACATCCTCATCGGCACCGCCAGCGTGAACTTGAGCGGCACGGTGAGCGGCGCCGGTCCGGTCTATCCGAGCGGTGGCACGGTCAATGTCACGATCAACGGCGTGACCCTGCCCGTCCCTATCAGCGGCGACGTGGGCGCGTTCTCCATCGAGTTTCCCACTGCGGCCCTGCCGTCCAGCCCCACACCTTACCCCGTCACCTACAGCTATGCGGGCAATGGCACGACCCTCAGCGCGGCCACCCCCGATACCAGCACGACCCTGACCGTCCACCCGGTCAAGGTGCCTGCCGTCTTCAGCGGCCTGAGCGCCAGCCAGAGCATCGCCGGGGGCACCGCCTACGTGACCCTGACCGGCACGCTGAGTGACGGCGCCACGTTGTATCCGGCGCATGGCGAACCGCTCACCGTCACCATCCATGGCGTGACCCGGGAAACTAACATCAACGGCGGCGTGGGTTGGTTCACTCTCGATTTTCCCACCGCGTCGATCCCCGGCAGCCCCATCCCTTACCCCATCACCTATCACTATGCCGGCAACGACATCTCTCTCGACGCCGCGCCGGACGATACCAGCACAACCCTGACGGTCGTTGCCTCTGATGTCTACACCTCATGGATCGCCTCAAAACAACTCAGCGGAGCCGACGCCGCGACCACGACCGACCCGGATCACGACGGCCTTCCCAACAGCATTGAGTTTGTGCTCGGCGGCGAACCCAACCCCGCCAACCCGGGCTCCAACTCGCGCAGCCTGCTGCCGGTCGTTTTCCGCAACCCCGATGGCTCCATGGCCTTCACCTTCCACCGCACAAAACGATCCACAAGCTCCGCCACCCTCACCTTCCAGTGGTCCACCGACCTGAGCTTCCCCCTGTCTAACAATGTTGCGGTCGCTGCCTCGAGTTCGTCCACCAATGGCGTGACCGTCGAGGTCACTGAATACAGCCCGGACACCGACCTGATCGTCATCATCGTGCCGGCTAACAAGGCGCCGGACGGCAAGCTCTTCGGCCGCCTCGGCGTCGCCATCCAATCCGGCGTGCCAAGCGCCACGGCCTACGAGACATGGATTGCCACCAGCCAACTCGGCGGCGCGGAGGCCGCCTTTACCGCCGACCCTGACCAGGACGGCCTCACCAACCTGCTCGAATTTGTCATCGGCGGCGAACCCAACCCTGCCCGACCCGGCGCCGACTCCCGCGGCTTGATGCCCACCGTGACGCCAGGCGCGGGCAACCTGGTCTTCACTTACCGCCGCAGCGCCACCTCCCTCACCCAACCCGGCATCGCCATCACCGCCGAGTATGGTTCCAACCTGACCACCTGGACCCCGGCGCAGCACGGCGTCAATGGCGTCACCATCACCACCACCCCCGACGGCTTCGGTGCCGGCATCGACAAAGTCGAAGTCTCGATCCCGCAGTCCCTGGCCACCGGCACCATGCTCTTTGTGCATCTTAAAGTGACGGTGCCCTGACCCGTGGCGGCGGTTTTCAACCGCCACGCCATCTAACGGAATGCCACCGGCCCGTGCCGCAGCGCGTCTTGTCTCTTCTTCTTGTAGGCGCGTTCGTGAGAACGCGGTTCTCTCCGTAGGCGCGTTCGTGAGAACGCGGGGGCGGGGAACGCCACCTGGCAAGTTGTGGCATGGAGTGCGGCGGCTCGCCGCCGCCATGGGGAAGATGGAGCTTGCTCCATGTGGTGGGTGCCAATTGACAAGCACGCCAGCAAGCTGGCTTTCCGCCGGCGGCAGCAAGCTGCCGCACTCCCGCCGTGCTGCCTGCTTACGGATGTCTTGAATGGAGCGCAAGCAATCCGTCACTGGCCCGCGGCTCATCTAACAACACAGCCTGAGCTGACGCAAGCCAGATACTTCCCTTGATCGTTGGGCATCTACCACAGAGAACGCAGAGATCGCAAAGACGCCAATTGCTTTGTGTTCTCTGCGTTTTTGACTCTTCGTAGCTGCGGCTACCAGCCGCAGTCCTCGCGCATGGCGGTGCGTGGGCGGCTCATCCGCGTGGCTAGGCACCGCCCATGCGGGCGGACAAGTCGGCGGACCGGGCCGGTCCGCCCTACCTTCAGGTTCATCTTCTTTTGGAGTTGCCGTTCTGTCAGTGAGAAGCACCGGGCGCCTCGTCTCTTCCCCTGAGCCTTGGATCTTGGCAGGAAAATCAGGGGCAGGAAGACGAGGAAGAGGCTCGTTGTACAGAAGCTAACAGAGGCAACAAAGGGGGGATTTGGGATTTCGATTCCTCACACCCACAGCAAGCTCAAGCCTGCATGGATTGCACCCATCCTGCATCGATTGCTGCATTCCGTCCCCGCCCTCCTCCCGCCACTGAGCGCCAATGCCTTATGGATGCTTGGTTTTTTAATTCGCATCAATTGGCATGGATTCTGCCAAGCTATACCTTGGCATAATTATACCTTGGTGCAGCACGCGCAGCCTCCCACCACCGCGCCTCTAACATTCTAAATCCGCAATCCGCAATCCCAAACCCGCAATCCAACACCCCCCATGAAGCC
>CAIKDP010000280.1 GCA_903826205.1 Akkermansiaceae bacterium | reverse complement strand
AAAACCGTGCTCATGCAGGCAGAACTCCTGTGTGCGGAGTGGGTGTGACCGGAACCTTCACATTCTCTAACCACATATCACCATGTTTACCTGGATCCCAATTCACGAAGAAGCCGCCAAGCGCCTGCTTGATTTCAAGGACCGCAACCATGAATTGGTTGATATACTCGCTCGGATGCACGCGGCGGGCCTAAAAGCCACCCCGATCAACGACCAAGGCAAGGATGGGGAACGCTTTCCGCTCAAGGAGATCGAGCCATTCACCTTCCTTGCCAATTTCAACAGGGGCACGAAACATGCCAATCGACAAGCGATGTGGCAGGTTCTCAAGGACGAGTGGGGATTGATCTCGGAAGTCCCGCAGGATTTCGACGGGCTCCCCTGCGCCAATAAGCAGAATTCATGGATGATGCCATACGCCAAGGACCGATCACCGGAGCATGTGCCGTTACTCTGGGAATTTTACGCGCATATCATGGCTGCGGTGCCAGAAACGCTCGATACGGATTTGATGCAACGCTGTCTCAACCTTCCCGGGGTTGGTTTGGCATTTCTAACGATGGGCATGTTCTGGGCCTGCCCGAAAAAGTGGATCGCCACGGACCGAAAAAACCTCGGATTCGCCGAAAGCAAGGGAGCCACGGATAAACCCAAAACCGCAGCCGAATATTTAACATGGCTTCCAAAGATCCGTGACGTCATTGGCGGTGATGCAGTGGAATTCTCGCGACAGGCGCATCTATGGGCCACGGAAGATGAAAATGGGGACGGATCATACGGACGCCCCTTTGACAAGATGTTTCCGACCGGGCAAGCCGACCAGGTGCTGGATGTATTCAAGAAGGTGCTGGAGCTGATTGATGAGGAATTATCCGAACCTGAAAGAATTCTCGCTTTCACCACAGGTTCAAAAAGCAAATCTATACCGTCACTCACGATCAACATCGGCATGTGGTGGGCGTTCTCTTATCAAATTCGGTCCGGCGTTCCTGATTTTGGCTTTCTTCTTCCAAAGACTCACCCCGAAGTAGTGCGACAGGGGAAATCCAATCAATTCGCGGATTTGATCGATGGCCAAGCCTACTCTGGGGCCACCTTGTCCGCAGCCGAGTTTCTAACAAGGTTCGATGAGTTGTGGCCAGCATCATCTGAAGCCCTGCGGCAGGCATGCCGCCATTTTGCGAGCCGTAAAGGTACTCCCTATCTGAGATTTCATCGACCGGAACTTGTCGCGTTGGCAACCGACCCAATTGAGCGACAAAGAATTCTAAAGGAGGGACTAATAATTGGGTCTGGCCCCAAGCCCGTGATCAAACCTCTTCGCTACTGGCTGATCGCACCCGGCGAGGGAGCTAAATTCTGGGATCAGTGGACCGAGCAGAATATTGCAGCCATCGGATGGAAAGAAATTGGTGATCTCAGTGACTATGAAACCAGAGATGACATGCAGGATGCATTGGAGGAGAAGTTTCCGGATCGGAATCCATCCAGCGTTGCTCTGATGCTTTGGAATTTCTGCCATGTCATGGAAGAGGGCGATGTGGTATTCGCGAAGCTTGGCCGGACGGAAGTGATCGGTTGGGGTGTTGTCCGGAAGGGATTTTCCTATGATGAGGGACAAGGAGACCTTCCGAACATGCTGCCCGTCGATTGGGAGGGGAAGAAAGCCGTGAAGCTGCCAGAGGGTCGCATGCTCCCGATGAAGTCATTAACGGAAATAACAAATGACCGCGACCTGCTTGCAATTTTAGCAAAGAGCTATTCTGAGGTGCCTGGCTTGGAAGTGTCTGATGACGATACGGAAGTGATCGGCCCAGAGCCTGACACCCTTCCCCCCTACCGCATCGAGGATGCTCTTGCCGAGTTGTTCATGTCTCGGGAGTCTTTGGAGCACATTCTGGAGCAACTCAAGCGGAAGAAGAACATCATCCTCCAAGGTGCTCCGGGCGTTGGAAAAACATTCATCGCCAAGCGTCTCGCCTGGCTCCAATTGGGCGCGAAGGACGAATCGGCCGTGGAAATGGTGCAGTTTCACCAGTCCTATACCTATGAGGACTTTGTCCAAGGGCTGAGACCGACAAAGGATGGACACTTTGCCGTGAAGGATGGCTGCTTCTATCGCTTATGTCGCAAGGCACTTGCTAATCCCCAGCAGGACTTCTTTCTCGTCATCGACGAGATCAATCGGGGCAACCTCAGCAAAATCCTTGGGGAGTTGATGATGTTGATCGAGACGGACAAGCGCGGACAGACGTTGACCCTCGCGTATAGCGAAGAGCCGTTTACTGTTCCACCTAACATTCATCTGATCGGCACGATGAACACAGCCGACCGCTCGCTCTCGCTGGTGGATTATGCGCTGCGGCGGCGGTTTGCTTTCCTGACCCTGGACCCGGGTTTTGAGACAGATGCATTCTCATCCCACCTGAGTCGCCATGGCCTCACTGGCGGGCAAATCCACCACATCCGCATGCAGATGGCGGCGCTCAACCTTGAAATCGCCAAGGACGAGGCAAATCTTGGGACAGGCTATCGGATTGGTCACAGCTTCTTCACGCCGATGGCACCCGTCCCGGAATTTAGGAAATGGTTCCAGTCCATCGTTCGTTACGAAATCATGCCGCTGCTTGAGGAATACTGGATCGACGATCCTGCGATGGTGCGGCAATTCCGGGCCACCCTCACCGAGAGTATTCCCTGATGGCGACCGCAATTCCCATCGCAAACCTCTATTACCTCCTCGCCTATGCCTGGGACCATAGGCTCGGCGAGTCGGAGTTGGTGAATGTCGATGCGGATTCATGTCCGGACCTCAACAATCTGTTCGCCAGAATCCTCGCCAATGCCACGCATCACTTGGTGCGCCGTGGCTTGGATCGGAGTTATGTCCCATTCGAAGAAGAAACACCCCGCATCCGTGGACGGATTGATTTTTCCGCCAGCGAGAAGTACCTCACTCGCACCCGTGGCAAGTTGATCTGCATCTATGACGAGCTTAGCCCCGATGTCCTGCATAACCAAATCGTCAAAGCAACCATCCGCCTACTAAGAAACGACCAGCGGGTTCATGCGGATTCCAGAAAGCGGCTTGCACAGACCTTGGATGCATTTCAGGAAGTAGGCGATATTCGGGTGACACCCCGCCATTTCCACCAGGTGCAACTCCACCGCAACAACCGCGCCTACCGTTTCATCCTGCATCTATGCGAGTTGATTCACGCCTCACTGCTCCCGGACAAATCCCATGGAGGTGCCCGCCGGTTCCGGGACTTCACCCGCGATGAAAACATCATGTCAGACGTCTTCGAGAAATTTGTCCGGAACTTTGCTTGCCGACACCTGCCTGAATCCAAAGTTTCCGCCATGCACATTGACTGGCGCGCCTCCGACTTTGGGGAAGGCACTTCCGCGATGCTTCCCTGCATGAGGACAGACGTGACTGTCGCTTGGCCGGACCGGAAGCTTATTCTCGACTGCAAGTATTATCAGGAGGCGCTTGTCTCACGCTACGACGCCCTGAGGTTTCACTCTGGCAACCTCTATCAAATTCACGCTTACTTGTTGAACAAAGCCGCTGAGCCCGGCTGGGAAGGTGTCGAAGGAATGTTGCTTTATCCATCGAATGGCTATCGCTTCGACCACGCATTCACCCTCCACGGTCGTCACCGGATCCGCGTCGCCACCATTGACCTCCAACAGACATGGATGAAGATCGAGGTTGAACTGCTTGGACTTCTTGACAGCACCGAACCCGCATACCCCTGCCTCTCATGAGTAACTTATGCTTCCGCAATTTCACCCACCGCACCGTATTCCGACACGGTAAAGAAGCGTTTTTCTAGACTTCTACACGAATTCGATTTCAGACGCGACCTGCTGAATCTCTAAACAACTGATAGAGTCTCACCATGGCGAAGGTGTCGAGCTGGCAATAGGAAACCAGTTGCCGTTCGATCTCATTCTTTCGCTCGGGTGTGGTGCCGGGAGCGATTGCCTCCATGAAGGCGACAACCGCCATGTTACCGTCTTGCACTCCTTCGAGCTGGCCGTAGGACAATTCCGGCACTGCGGCGGGGAGCACGGCCTTGATGCTCCAACTCCCGTGCTGGCTGGGGTGGTAGTAGCGACTTCGCGCGATGGGCAGCAGATCTACCACCCTGGCTATGATGGCTTCCAACGAAGCGGCAAGTTCCGGGAAGTGCCCTGCAAGTTCACGCATCACCCGGCACTCGAAACCGGCATTGTAGGCGAAGACGGGGCCTCGGTCGCCGCAGAGGTTGATCAGGGACTGCGCGCAGGCTAGGGACGGATCGTCGCCGGTGAGATCAAGAAATCCGTGGTGTTGGAGTGAGCCGCTTTCATCAAGAATGTGGAGGCTGAATTGGAACGGGATTTGTTGATAGGGCCGTGTGCCCTTCCAGATCGGCACGGCAAACATGGCTGTCTCAAAATCGAGGAAATACGCGGGGAAACCGTGGGGCGCAAGATCGGCCGCCGCGCCTTCGGCATCGAAGAACACGGTGGCGTCGGCTGTATGTTTTTTCACCAGGATCTGAAGCGCGGACAAATGTTCGTCCGGCACATTCCGCAAGTCCTCGATCCCCAGATCTTCCATCCGCGCCTGCTTGGAACTGCCAAATCTCGGAAGGGAGGATAGCGGATATTCAGGCCGCACCTTGTCACGGTTGCAGTAATCGCAGAAGCCGCAACTGAAGGGCTCGTTGCAATGCGGTCCCGTCGCTATTGCCGGTTCCTCTGGCAGGGCAGCGACGGTTTGCGCCGCGGCAATCCATTCCTGCACCTCGCCGCTGCGCGAGTGGGCTTCTTCGGTCAGATCGTTTTCCTTGAGCAGGCCCCGATAGTCACCATTGCCGGGATAGACGAATGATGTGTCGATGTGCGCCAACGATACGGACGAGAGACGGACGCCGGCAGCCGTAGCGACATGTGCCTGTACGGCAATATCGTCGCGATGATAGTCCTTCACACTGGTTGAGGATTTCACTTCGATCATCTTCCATGCGTTGGCGCCATTCTGAGAATCGGGCAGCATGACATCCGCATAGGCTAGGGCACCATCCGCGATCATGCCCGCCTCGAAGACAGGAACCTCGCAGTTTCCCAACAGCACCGCGCTGCGGGCGAATGCTTGTTCATGGCCCAGTTCCTGAATGTCAATCAACACGCCGAGTCCTTCGGGATCGTAGATGCTCCGTGCCACATCGCCGACCTGGTGGCCGATCTGGAACACCATTTCGGATGCCGTGTCATCGCGCAGTTCGGGCCGGTGAATTTCCAACCACAAGCGCTTCGGGCATTGGCGGTAGGCGATAATTTTTGATTTGGATAGGTTGCGCATCGGTTGAATTCTTCGGGAGTCACTGGAGTCGAGGTTGATAGGGATCAAAATCCATAGGTTAATCCTGTGCAGCAGCAGGGCCACTGAGTTCCACGAGTACGTTGATAACGGACATGGGCACGCCGCCGCCATGGTTGCACGAGACGTCATTTCTCATCGCCTCCGGTGAGTCCCACGATGTGAACCAGAGGTGACTCATCTTGCCCTCGGCCCCATAGACCCATTCTGGAGTGATTGGCGAGTCGGAACTGACTGTCGACTCCCAGAAATGCGTAAACTCATGCCACTCCGCAGTCTCGGCAAGAGCTCTGAGAGAACGCTCCGTGATACACCACTGACTCCGATTCCGCATATTAGCTTCATTCATGGTTCAGACCCTCACTGACAATTTTTATACTATATCGACGTCGGTTGGGACATACGCATCCGGGACGCAAAGTGCCCTTTCAGCATAGGGTGGTTTGCCTTTAGCTCCGATTCCGTGGATCACTCCTTGCCACTCATCGTTCATCTGTTGGATTGGGTCCTTGTCACCCGCACCTTCCCAGCGACCGGTTTCCGGGACATGCCGGTGGAGCTGACTTTTAATTTCGAGAACCAGAAGCCCTCCGTTAGGTCCGAGGACGAGAAAATCGCCCTCCCGCTCCTTGCCACGCTTATCCGTGTAGTAATACCCCCAGATGACTGTCCAGTGAAGCGGTGAATCCGCCAGTCCTCTCAACATTTCGGCGACCCTCATCTCGGCATCATTGCATTTGTGAGGCGGACGGTGATGAATCCAGTCGATCATGCGATTACGACCTGATCGATAGCAGAAAGACTCCGGTTAGGGCAAGCATAGATTTTTTTGTGCCCGCCGGCATAAACGCTGACGGCAGCCCGAAAATCGCATTTGGTGCCGCTGCTCGCCCGTTCAATTTCCCCGTTGCCCGTGACGCCATGCAAAAGTCCGCCAAAAAGGGAAAATCCCGGCCCGCGATGATCCGTAGGTCAGCTTTGGAATTGAAGGGCGCAAGCGAGGCTGAATTTCTCCCCCTTGCCAAAATATCCGGCATACTGGTGGGTCAACCATAGTCAGAATTTGGACGATGAAGTCGGGAAGGGCTATGTATGGTGATCGGCGATGTGAATCGTTTTGAGACGCCTTGCAGCATTTACACCCCCTCCGTCGCCGCGATGCGTTCAAATTCGGCGAGCATTTCGGCATGGCGGTTAGCGAGGAAGCGTTTGATCCTGGTGTTTT
>CAIKDP010000279.1 GCA_903826205.1 Akkermansiaceae bacterium | reverse complement strand
TCATCATCGCCGCCGACGCGGGCGTTCATATCCAGCGCATGCTCGCGTTGCAGGATCGCCATGTAGGGATCGAATTGGTTGACAAAGGTCGCGCCTTCCTTGGCGGCCACTTCCTTGAGGCCTGCGGCAAACCTGGCAAGAGCCTGGTTGCGCGCGTCGGTGGCCGGATTGCTGCTGCGGTTTTCGATCGGCTGCGGCGTGAGCAACACCACGCGGGCACCGTTCTTGATCAGCGTCTTGACCAGATGCGTCTGGCTGCGGACATAGGTTTTGAAGATGTCCTCGCGGAACGGTTCGTAGTTGTGGTCGTTCATGCCGAAGTTGATCATCACCAGCGTGGGCTTGACGGCTATCACGTCACGGTTGAGCGGATCGTCCACCGAGGCCTCGATGAGCTTTTGTTGGGCGTCGCCTGCGGCGGCATGCAGCGCCTTTTCGTCAGGGAACGAGCGCATCCGCAGCCACGCGGTGTCACCGCCCCAACCGCGACCAAAAAAGGCAAACTTGTGTTTTGGGAAGCGGGTCAGGGTATAGGCTTCAAGGTAGGAGGTGTAGAGCTTTTGTTCGGTGATACTGTCGCCGAGCAGCACCACCCGGTCGCCGTCGCGCAGCGCAAACTCCGGTTCCGCCGCCAGGCCGCCCGCCGCCAGAACGGCCCAGGCCATGCCGGATGTGATAAGGTTTCTCAGGGTGCTCATGGTGTTTGTTGTGATCATTGTGTTTGGGATCATTGGTTGTGATTGGCATGTTAGGAAGACTTTACGGCTGGCTTGTGCAAGCGCCGCAAGCGCCCGCCGCGACGGATTGCCGTCGCGCTGCGGTTTTTCTTCTCACAATCCCCGCAGCCTGTCATGTCGGATAAACATCGGACAGGGGAGTTCCTGGCATGCGCTCTTGGTAGGCGCGCTGGTGACAGCGCGGGGGGGGCGACGTCCGACTGCGCATGGACGCTGCATCATCCAAGACGCATTCTCACGAATGCGCCTACGAGCGCCCGCGCTCTTCTAATGCTCTTGGCAGGCGCATTCGTGAAAACGCGTCTTGGTAAATCATCGGACAAGATTTCGCCTTGCGATCGGCCTTTACCGCGCCACACACTGTTGCTGCGCAGCTTCACCCAGAAAACCGGGGGTTGGTCATATCAATTGGTTAGATTGACCACGGATTTCACGGATTTCACGGATTAAGATGGGTTCCATTTGTAACTTTCCCGAAGTTGCAAATGGTGAAAAATCCAAACTAAAAAATCCGTGTAATCCGTGTAATCTGTGGTTTCCATCTCCATTGCAGGATAGAAACTTCGGATTTATTAGTTCGGCCGCGCGCCGCAGGAACAACGCACACCCAAGCCCCCCCATGAACCATCAAGCCATCGAACGCAGGGATTTTCTCAAACGCCTCGCCAGCACCGGCGCCATCGCCGCCGCCGCGGGCATCCTGCCGAATTCAAGCAAGGCTGAGCCCGCCACGGCCACGCTGCCGAAGAAGCTGCGGGTGGGGGTGATTGGTTGTGGCAATGTCGCCGGCAGTTATGTGCCGGATCTGGTTGCGTCCCGCGAGCTCCTCGAAATCGTGAGTTTTTGCGACATCATCCCGCAGCGGGCGGAGGCCTTCGCCAAGCGCTATCAGGTGAAGGATTTCTACCCCGATGTGAACAAAATGTTGGCCGGGGTTGGCTTTGACCTGCTGGTCAACATCACCTCGATGCCGTCGCACTATGCCGTCAACAAGGCCGGCTTGCTGGCTGGCAAGCATGTGTGGAGCGAGAAACCGATGGCTCCCACCGTGGCGCAAGGCAGGGAGCTGTTGGATCTGGCCAGGACCAGGGGCGTGCGGTTTTGGCAGGCGCCGGTGGTGGTCATCACGCCGCAGTTCCGGTTCATGGCCGAACAACTCGCCAGTGGCACTCTCGGCACCGTGGTGGCCGCCCACGGCACCTACGGCCACGGCGGACCCGACTGGTCGGCGTGGTTCTATCAACAAGGCGGCGGCTGCCTGTATGACCTCGGCGTGTATAACATCACAACGCTGACGGGGTTGCTCGGACCGGTGCGGGAAGTGGTCGGCATGACCGGCATCATCACCGCGACGCGGCGCTGTGCGGACCAAGGCGAGATCAAGGTGGAAGCGGATGACAACACCATGTTGCTCATGCGTCACGAAAGTGGCGCGCTCTCCCATGTGCAGACCGGATTTTGTTATTCCGAATTCGAATTGCCACCGGTCAACAAGGAACCCGTGCAGCCACACACCCTCAATATTATATGCACCAAAGGCAGCCTTCACCTGCAGGGCTGGGATTGGGGCCCCCGTTGCGTGGATGTGGCCGTCCCCGGCAAGAGCCGCCTCCAGTCATTGTGCAAGGAGGAGGCCCCGAGCTGGGCCGGCGGCGCGTCTTATGTCGCGCGCTGTCTGGCGACCGGCGAACGCTGCCTGATCACCCCCGAGCACGCCTTGCACGTTCTCGACGTCATGAATGCGTGTCACGAATCGCAGCGCAGCGGCCGCCGGATCGCCACCACCACCCACTTCCCCTGGCCGATCGTCCCGGCGGTGTGAGCGTGCTCATCGTATGCGCCTATCTTCTATCCTCTATCCACAATCTTCTTCCAGCGCGCCAGCCCCTGCTCATGGCGTGATGGAAACCCGGGTGGTGGTCGAGATGTCTGCGGGCAACCAGATGACCAGCGAGTTGTCCGTCAGACCGAATTCGACGGCCTGACGGACGTCCGCGGGGTTGGGTGAGCCGCCATTAACGACGACTTTGGCGGCGGCACCCTGCCAACGGTGAATGACGAAAGCCGGGTTGTGCAGGGGAGTATCGGGGGTGGCGGCAATATCGAACTCGACGCCGCGGGTCGGGTCCGCATCGCGCAGGGTGAAGACATACGCCCGTTGCGTGCGGTCGAAGCCGTCAAAGGTGGCGCCGGGCGTCTTGAGGGTGACGGGGGCCGGGCGCAGCCATGCCTTGGCGACGGCGAGCAGGCGCTCCGCCGGTTGGTCACTCATGCCGTGGAGCATGACCCTGGTTTGGGAATGGTCGGTGGTGGCAACAGGTTGCCAGCCTTTCCAGAATGTGAGCGAGGTGCAGGACGGTTTGGAACTGTCCTTGGCATTGCGGCTCCACGACTTGTCCTGGGACACCGGCCAGTGGTTCCACCAGCGGAAAATTGAATTGCGGGCATGGTTGTCGAAGAGTTGGACTTTGAGACCGGCGTCAGGCGCAATGACCAGAAAGGGCTTGAGCTTGGACTTGAGGTTGACGACTTGCAGGCAGGGCTGGTCGGGCAGGTCGTCCAAAGTGGTTTTCTTGGATGTCTCCGGCCAGTCATAGTGTTTGATGGCGCCTTGCAGGTTGCCGATGGAAACGGCGGTGGTCTCGATGTTGTCTTCCGGACACCGGCCGGGTTGGTGGACCACGATGCTTTCCTGCCAATCGGCAAACGCGTTGACCTCCGTCGAGTAGAGTGTTGCCTCGCGGGTGGCCACCGCGTCGGGGTAGAGGAAATAATATTCATCCACCCAATCATACCAACCGGTTGCGGGATCGACGAAGGGATGGCGGTATTCGACATCCACCGGCGCATACCGCCAGTGGATGATCTTGCGTGAGTCGTTGTCCTGGATGATGCGCACCTGCGAATAGCGGCACTGCTTGTCGCTCATCGGCTCGACGCAGCCGGTGGTCTCCTTGATTCCCACCGAACTGCGTTCGACGAACTGGTTGTTATACCAAATCCCGTTTTCGGTCACCCAATGCGGAATGTAGTTGGCACCGTGCCAGAACAGAAGGGCGGCATCGCTGTTAGGGAAGCGCACGACGACGTCGGTATAGGGGCCCACCCGCCACGGTTTTTCCCAGTCGTCGGTGTAGTTGAGGCGGGTGGAGTAGGCGCGAAAGCCGTTGTGGTTCTTGGGGATGGAGGGCAGCGAGGGCAGGATGGCCGGGGTGGCGGCGGGATTATCCTGGGGCACGGCGGGGTCTGCCGCCCGCAGCCACGGGCAGCACACCAGCATGGCGATGGCGGGAAGGGCTTTCACTGGATTGCAACGTTTGTTAGAAAGGCGGATGCTTGTACAGCGGGTAAGGAGCCACGACATTCTTGTCGTGGGCCAATGGGAGGAGAAGGAAGATGCGCCAGAGGCATCCTTGTTTCGCGATTCATTGGCAAGCGGACAGGAATGTCCGCGCTCCTTATGGTGCAGAATGATCACTCGGTTTTGGCCTTGAGTTCAAACGAATGGAGCGCCACCCCGCGCTGGCCGGGAATGACGGTCACCCGGAGGTTTTGCACGCCTTGAACCAGCTTCACATCCACCGGAGCGGTGGTGGCCCACAGACCATGAGTCATGGGAATGCGCACCAGGCCGACGGCGTTGAAGGCATCGGACCCGACTTGCAGGAACTGGCCATCGTTGACCGCCGCGGTTTTCATGGTGAGTTCATATTTGCCCGCCGCGGGAGCATCGATGGCGTATTCCACCCAACAAAATACCAGTTGCTGCGGGAAATAGATCTGCTTGCCGCCACTGTGACTGTCCTGGAGAATGAGGCTCGGGCCGCCGAAGGCCGTTTGCCCTTCCTGCTTGATGTAGGCTCCGGCGCTCACCTGCAGGATGCCGTTGACCGGCTTGATAGGTCCCGCCGGCGCGGTGGTGCTGGTGTCCTTCTTGCCGGCCGGGGCACCGGGCTTTGCCGCTTCCACTCCGGGGTCGGCGTTCGCCTCTTCAGGCTTGAGCGACGCGTTCATGTCGACCTTGGTGTCCGGGGCGTCCTTGGCGATTTTTTGGAGGATCGTCATCACCGCGTTAAACTGCGCTTTGTCGGGCAGGCCGGTTGTCAGCCACCGCAGATGTTCGACCTGTGAGAACCGGGCCACCTGCGCGCGTGCGGTCGAGCCCTCGACAAACTCCGGACCTGTTAGGCCATCGAGCCGGGAAGCGGCCCAGCCTTTGCCATAGCCGACGCGCCACACGCCATCGACGCCGCGCCAGGCGACACAGGCATGGGCCGGTTGGCCCACGCCGATGGCCGGGATGCCGCAGGCCTGGTTGATGAAGACGGCGAAAGACGAGCGCGGGCCGCACTTGCCGCCGCCTTGCAGCACGGTTTTCATGTTGGAGTAAGGCACGGTGGAATTTCTGCGCCAGACCAGACCGGTCATGTCCACGACCATTTCGGTGGCGCCAAGGTCCGGGCGGAAGGTGCGGATCATCTCGCGGCCCCAGGCCAGGTCGTCATCGGAGGCACCCGAGGAAACAATCTTGGTGTAATCCCAAACGGTTAGCTTGGCGAAGCTCGGCACCAATTCCTTGTTCTTGTATGCCGTCTTGAAATGGTTGTAACGGACCAGCGGGTCCGCGGGAGTGGGGGCCCCCCCGGCACCGATGTTGACTCTGCCAGGCGGGAGCAGGGCGGTGGCCATCGCCAACTTCAGATAGATGCCATCCTTGGCTTCAGGATCAGCGGCGGCGAGTTTCTGCCACAACTCCAAGGTGGCGATGGGCACGGTCCAGGTGTTATCCTCGCGGGCCCTGAGGCTGGTGGGCGTGGCGGCTTCCAGACACATTTCCATCGCTGGCGTGTCATGCAGCAACCAGCCCAGGAATTTGGAGTTGTCCGGACTGGCCTTGGCAAAGGCGGTCAGGTTGGCGGCGCCGAATTTGGTGATGAGCTGGCGCTGGGTCAGCACGGCATTGAGCGTTGGGTCCTTGAGCAGGGTCTTCAGGCCGTCTTCCGTGATGCCGCTGGCATCGACCGGAACTTTCCGGCCGATCCAGGTGGTTAGATTAGCGGCGCAGGCGGCGAAATCACCGGAGGTGATGGCTGCATCCAGGTCTTTGGCACCGGGGTCGGCGGCTTGGCTGGTGAGGGAGAACAGCAGGGAAATGCCGGCGCATAGGGCCAGCCTGATGCCTGTTAGGGAAGACAGCGCATCCTGCCTGTCCGCCTGGGCAACGACAGGCTGGAAGCCCGTCGGCCAAGACAGGCGGGAAGCCTGTCCTCCTGTTAAACGATCTGTGTGAGTTGTGCCGGTGTTGACGGGCCGGCGGCCTGGTGGTTGTTGCATGGGTCGTATGGGGGTGTTCATCTATATAAGAATTGTTAGTTGGGTGCCCACATCAGGAGTCTGCCGGTCTTGGTGGCGGCAAACAGCTTGCCGTCGCCACCCGCGAGAATGGTGACACCGGCTGCATCACCAATCGCTTTCCATGGCACATCGGCTTGAGCCACGTCGCGTACCAACAAGTCGTCCTCCCGGGTGGCCGCATAGAATTTGCCAGCCACCTCGGCAAACGCAAGGATACCCGGGGGCGGACGACTCGTTGTCTTGCTAGATCCCCACGGGACGTCCGTGGGTGTGGTGGCGCGCACCATGATGGACTCGGCAATGCCGGACGCGCCGTTGTTCACCACGATGGCACCATAGATCTTGCCGGGGGTTGCCGCGGTGCCGGCCATCCCGACGCAGCACCAGCAATGGCCGATGTGTTGCCAGGTGGCAGCGGTTTCGAGCGCCGCACGCATGTGGAGGGTGCCGGAGCGGGTGGAGGTGGAGGCAAACAACTTGCCGTCCGCCACCCCCATGGCCACCACGCCGCCGGGGCTTTCGCCGATTTCTTTCCATACCACAGGCGTCACGGCAGGGTCGCACACCAGAAGTTTGTTAGCCGAGGTGGCGGCAAACAACTTGCCGGCCGTGGCCGCCATGCCGACCACACCGCGGGCCTCGCCGATTTGCTGCCACACGACTGCGGGTTCGGGCGTGGCGGCATCTGCGGCGGAGGCGGGTGTAGCCAGGCCCGCGAGGATTGCCGCACCCGTTAGACCCAGAGTGTTGCGTAACAGGCCGCGGATCTTGCCGGGCAGCACGCTTTGTTGAGGCGTTGCGCGAATGGCAAGGAACCATGAAGACGGGTTAACCCTACCGACTAACATGGCTCTGATGGTGGCAGTTAAGGAGCGACGACATTCTTGTCGTCGTGCGGAAGAATGGCCCATGCGCGGAACCTGCGGTGCGCGCACATGTACCCCGCTTTCGCCACCACCACAGGAATGTGGTGGCTCCTTATTGCTTCGCCCGGCTGCGTTCATCTACGGCTTTATTTCCCTTGCAGGGCCGCACGCTTATTTTGGTTGCCACATCAAGAGCTTGCCGTTTTTGGTGGAGGCAAACAGCTTGCCATCCGCACCCGCAAGATGGGTCACACCGGCGGCGTCGCCAATCTGCTGCCACTTGACATCGGGCTTGGTCGGGTCCCCCACAAACAGCGCATCCTCCTTGGTGACGACATAGTATTTGCCACCGACTTCCGTCATGGCCAGGGCACCGACGGGAGGACGACGGTCCACCCCATTCCACGGGACGCCATCCAAGCCCCGGCCGGGGTTGGCATTCGGTGCACCCGCGCTATCGCGCACCATGATCGACACTTCGGATCCCATTTCCTTGGTATCAATGAGGGCATACAGCTTGCCCGGCGCTCCCGCCATGGCAATGAGGCACCAGGCATGCCCCAAGTCCTGCCAGGCACTGTAAGTGGTGACCGCATCACGAGTGGCAAGCCGGCCGGCGGAGCGGGCGTCGGTGGAGACAAAGAGTTTGCCATCCGACACGCCCATCGCCACGACGGTGCCGCCGGGACCATCGCCGGCTTCTTTCCACACCACTGGAGTGGTGGCTGGCTCACACACCTGGAGTTTCATGGCCCCGTTGATGGCAAAGAGGTTTTTGCCCACCGCGGCCATGCCGGCCACGCCGGTGGCGGTGCCTATTTCTTTCCAAGTGACCGCGGTTTTGGCCTCGGGCTTGGCGGCGGGCTTGGTTTGGGCGAAGGCCTGGCTCGACAGGCCCGCGAGGGTGGCGACGGTCAGGAACCTGGCCGTGTGTTTCAATAGACTGACTTGTTTCATGGGTGCTTATCGTTAGTTGTTTGTGTTAGATCGCCTCCTGAGGCCGGATTATCCGCTTTTGGGAGTGCCTGCCGTGACGGGTTGTCGTCACACGCGCGGAGCTATCGCAGGATTCCCGCAACCTGTCATGTCGGATAAACATCGGACATCAGGGGGACGCAGCGGGCGGCCGAGGTAAAGATATAAGGCATCCCCCCTTCACGGAGGCCCGTTTATTGGGGCAGGGGTGGCGGCGACCCTGACGCGGAAGCCGACGTGATAGACCCGCTGCCACGGCCGGTAGCCGAGGCGGCTCGTCGATGTCGCCTGCGCCGGACGCTGTGACCATGAGCCACCGCGAACGGCTTTGCGGTCCGGAGCGAACTCGCCGCTCGTCCATTCGCAAACGTTGCCAGACATATCGCAGAGTCCCCATGCGTTGGGCGTGTAGGATCCCACCGGCGCGGCTATGCGGAAGCCGTCGTTGACTGAATCAATGGCCGGGCGCCACGGCGGGACCGCGCCGGAGGGCAATCCCCAGCCGAAGGTCGGCATGACCCGCAGCGTGTGATCGGCCAGATTGGCGGATTTCGAGAAATCGACATCCAGTCCGCCGAACCAGAGTGGGGTGGCGGTTCCGGCGCGGCAGGCGTATTCCCACTGCGCCTCGGTGGGCAGGGTGCAAGGTTCGCCTGTTTTGTTAGACAGCCAGCGGCAGAATGCCATCGCTTCATTCCAGGAAACCCGGACCACCGGCTGCTTGGGGCCGTTGGCGGGATAGCCGCGTTCGGCTTCGCCGAACTGGAGGAAATCGCCGCGTTCGATCCGGCTGTCGTGGCTTGGGTCGAAACAGGCGTATTGCTCGTTGGTGATCTCGCAGCGGCCCAGCCAGAACGGCTCTTTGATAGAAACCGGCACGGGTGCCGCATTTTCGTTAGAGCAACCCATGAGAAACCCGCCCTGTGGGATGAGCGCCAAGTCCAGGTTGACACCGTTGCCAAGGTCGAGCCGGCGTGCGAATTGGCCGGCAGCGGCCTGGCGCCGGCGGGCCTCGGCGGCATCAAAGGGCCAGCCCGGCGGATTGGGGATGGCGGCAGTGACAGGCACCGGTGGTCTGGCAGGAGTGACGAATGCAGCCGGGGCGGTCGTGTCGTTAGAAAGGGCCTCGGGGTCTTCGTCCCGTTGGGCGTAGCGTTGCAGCAACTCGCGGCGCCGGTCGCGCTGGGCGCGCACCTTGCCCGCGCCGACAATCTCGGACCATGTCCCGTGTGCCGGGGTGTTGAGATCGATCCAGGTTGTTAGGCGGTCCCATGCCTCGGCGTCAAGTTTCACCCCGTGGTGGCCGGCGCGCAGCAGCTGGACCAGCTCGGTGGTGTCGGCGCTGAACTCGCAGGGCGTGAGCATATGCATGTCGCTTTCGATGGTGTGGCCGCGCACATACGAGCGCAGTGCCAGATAGGACGGCGTGAACTGGGTGGCGTTGTTATAGCCGGCATTGCCGGCCTGCGGATGGACCGGCGGTGCGGCACGCAAGTCAGGCAACGCGCTGCGTCCCGGCTCGGCCGTGCCGTCATGGCAACCGACGCACAGCCGGTCGAGCACCGGTTGCACCTCGCGCACGAAGGAAAACCCGCGCGGCGGCCCGTGCCACGGGGTGATTTCCGCCGGTGGCTTTGTGAGTGCCAGGCATTTGGCGACCGGCGGTGCGGAGTTCTGCCGGTCATGGCAGCCGACGCAGGAGAGGGTTTCGCCGGGCATGGCGGTCATCCAGCTGCGCATGAGTTGCAAGGCCTGACCGTCGGCATCGAGGGGTTGCACCGAGATCGGGGTGTTGGCCGGCACCCGGAAATAGGCCGAGCCGTCGGCCTCCACCGGGACGGTGCCCATGATGCGCTTGATGTCCCACGGGCCGTCGAGACCGACACGGTTGGTTTGGCCGCCCATGCCGTGGTAGGCGAAGTGATAGGTGAACAGGCGCAGGTGTTTGACGCTGCCGCGCGGCACTCCCGTTAGGCCGGCGCCGGCATAAATGTCGAGAATGGAAACCGTCGCGTCAGTTTGGTTGGGCCGGACTTTCGAGGGCACCACCGGCGGCCGCGCGACCGGCCGCAACGGGATGGGTTCCAGCAACGCGCTGGCATCCGGGCATTCCTTGAGCAGCACCAAGTTGTCGAACACGTCTGCCAGATAGATCCCCCACTTCGAGCCGGCCGCCGGCTGGGCCGCCACCAGGAAATACTTGTCGCTCAGCGGCCACGGATGCAAAAACTTCGGCCAGCTTGCGTCGGTTAGGTTATCGCGGATGATGGGCTCGACGTGTTTGCCGCGGCCGGGGATGCGTTGGAGCGCGCCATCCGCCTCGAAGCGGCCCTGGGCGGTGTCGAAGAGCACCAGTTCGCCCATGCGCGGCTGGCCGTGATGGCCGCCGACGACCGCCGCAAAGCGGGTGGCCGAGCCGGGGATCGGCCGCGCATAAAACATGGCATTGGGCCAATAGGAACCGCTGCCGTAATATTCCTTTTGGTCGGAGCCATCCGGGTTCATGTGAAAGAGAATGCGGGCCGCGAAGTGCGGGATGTCCGAGTATTCCCAGCGCAAATAGAGCAGCCGGCCGTCGTTCAACACCGTGGGACACCAATTGTGGTCCTGATCAAAGGTCAGGCGGCGGATCGCGCCGCTTGCTCTTTCCAACTGATAGAGATTGGCCACGTGGGAGGCTCCGCCCACACAGGGCACGCCGGTGAACGGGGCGGTGGAGCCGAAGATGATATTGCCATCAGGCAGGTAGCAGGCGTCGTAATTGTCCACGTCCGGCTCATGGATCAGCGGCAATTGTTGGGGAGTGCCGCCATCGGCGCCCATCTCAAAAACCTGCCAGCGGCCGTTGTCGCCGGGCATCGAAAACAACATCCGTTTCGCGTCGAAATCCAAATCGACATCCCCGACAAAGCGCCCGCCTTCGGGACGGAACAGCGGGCGCAGTTCACCCTCAGGCCTGACAGGCGAAAGCACGGCGATCTGATTGTTGAAGCCATTGCCGGGGAGACTCGAGTTGCCTTCCCAGTTTTGCGGCAGGCCGAGCTTGTTGGAATCGCGCTGGACCACCAGCAGGCGCGCGAAATCCAACAGCGGATTGGCCAGCAACGCGTCGCTGCGGAGTTGCGCCAACGCGGCGGCGGTCTCCGGGGTCGCGCCGGATGCTGTCATGTTCCGCTCCAACTCGGCCAAGCGCGCGGCGAACGCCTGTCCCTGCGCGTAGCGCGCGCCGAAAGTCTTGGTCAGGTCGGCGATCGCAAGGCGCAGGCTCGTGACCTGCTCAGGCAGCTCCGCCGCCCCGGCGCGGCCGGGACACGATAAAATGGCGGCGCAGGCCAGGAGTTTGAGGGCGGCTTTCATGAATCATTGCCCGCCGCCGCTGTGTTGGAGGCCCCGCGGATGATGGGTGCGGTAGCCTACGTCGCCACCGCGGACAATCTTACGGCTTGGTCTTGCCTTCCCGATTTATGCCGACAGAAAAAGGGGGCGAAAAAAGAAATCCCTGGTGAAATACGTGAGCGGCGTCAATTGTCCCTTGCGGGAAGGCGGGTTCTGATCCAGATTGGCGCGTCGTCTCCAGGATGCGCACGCTGTGGATCGGGAGACGCGTCAAACCTAACACACACCCACATGGCCTACACCCTTCCCGAACTTGGCTACGACTTCGCCGCGCTCGAACCCCACATCGATGCCCGGACGATGGAGATTCACTTCACCAAGCACCACGCCGCCTACGTCGCCAACGTCAACAATGCCCTCGCCGGCAAGCCTGAGCTGGAGGCGAAATGCCCCGGCGAACTCATTGCCGATCTGAAATCCGTACCGGAAGACATCCGCACGGCGGTGCGCAACAACTGCGGCGGCCACGTCAATCACTCGTTGTTTTGGAAAATGATCGCCCCGGGTGGCGCCAAGGCTCCCAGCGGTGCACTCGCCGCGGCCATCGATGCGGCGTTCGGTTCGTTGGATGGCCTCAAGGAGGCGTTTGGCAAGGCCGCCCTCACCCGCTTCGGTTCGGGCTGGGCCTGGCTGTGCAGCAAGGATGGCAAACTCGCCGTGTGCTCGACGGCCAATCAGGACAATCCGATCATGGGTCCGGACTTTGGCGGTTGCGGCTGCCGCCCCGTGCTCGGGCTCGACGTCTGGGAGCACGCTTATTACCTGAACTATCAGAACCGCCGCGCGGATTACATCGCCGCGTTCTGGAATGTGGTCAACTGGGACATGGTGGCCTCACGCTACGCCAGTGAAAGCGGATGTTGTGAGAAGTAAGCCCGCATGCAAACCGATCTGCAGGAGGTGTTAGGTCAACCCTCGTGGCGCATCGCCAGCCACGAGGTCGAGGCGTTCCTTACAGAAACCGGCGGCCATCTCGGCCCGGTGACGTTTGACGTCGGCGGCAAAAAAATCCAACCGTTTTCGGTGGCGCCGTGGGCGGAAGAGTCGACGGCGGCGGACCTGCCGACGATGCTCAAAGTGTTGCGCGGGGATTTTTTCTGTTTGCCATTTGGGGGCAATGCGACGGTTTTTCAAGGCGAGCGGCATCCGCCGCACGGCGACACGGCCAACCTGGCGTGGACGCTGGAAGGCACCAGCCCGGGACACCTGCACCTGAGCCTGCAGACGCAGGCACGCCCCGGCCGCGTGGACAAACATGTCACCCTGCGCCCCGGCCACACCGCCATCTATCAGCGCCACGTCGTCAGCGGCATGCGCGGCCCCATGAGCTTCGGCCACCATGCGATGCTCAAGTTTCCCGATGTGCCGGGCAGCGGCGTGCTTTCCACCAGTCGCTTCCGGCGCGGCCACGTGTCGCCCGTGCCGCTGGAACAAGCGACCGAGCGTGGCTATTCCTGCCTGCGGCCCGGGGCGGTGTTTCAGTCGCTGGAACGGGTGCCGACGCAGACCGGAGCGCGCACCGACCTGAGCCGCTATCCCGCGCGGCGCGGCTTTGAGGACCTCGTTTTGATAGAGACCGATGAACGGCAACACCTGGCATGGACTGCGGTGACCTTTGCCGAGCAGGGGTATGTGTGGTTCGCGCTCAAAGACCCGCAGGTGCTGCGGCAAACGATTTTCTGGTTATCCAATGGCGGCCGCCACTACCCGCCGTGGGACGGGCGGCACATCAACGTGCTGGGCATTGAGGATGTCACCTCGTATTTCCATTATGGCTTGGCGGAATCCGCGCACGCCAATCCGCTCACCGCGGAGGGCCGCATGACCACCCGGGAGCTCGATCCGGCACACCCGCTGGCGATTCATTACATCATCGCCGTGGCACCCATTCCGCCCGATTTTGACCGTCTGGCGGCGATCCTGCCCGCAGCGGATGGCCAATCCGTCGAGCTCGTGTCACGCAACAAACTGCGGGTGCGCACCCCGCTCGATGTGAATTTTTTAGGGATTGAAAGACTGCCGCGAAAGCTAGTCCGCTGACGCGCCTTTGATGATTCTGTAGACAATCGGGTTGCCCTCGGGGGTTTGCGAGTCCATTGTGGCGCGCCGGGGATTCCTCCCCCTGTGCCTGTCCGCAAGGTTATGACTTCCGCAAGGTTATAGCCCGTTAGGAAGTATGATCTGTGCCACGATATTCCTCATTTATGAAAACCTCCGCCGCCCTCCGCCTTTTCCTTGCCGGCTCGTTCGCCGCCGCTATGGCCACCCAGCCGGTGCATGCTTCTAACATCTATTGGGATGGCACCGGCACTGGCTGGAACGTCGCTGGCAATTGGTCCACGGCGGCAGGTGCCACCACGCCCGACCCGGGAGCGGTTCCCGGTGCGGCGGATATCGCGACTTTCAGCGCCAATACGGTCAATACCGCGCAGTCGGTTGATCTGAATGGCAACCAAGCGGCGCTCGGTTTGGTATTCCTCGACACCAGCGCCGAGACGAGCTTGTCAGGGGGCGGCACCAGCCGGACCCTCACGCTGGGTGCCAGCGGCATCACGGTCAATGGTTTGGCCGGGGCGGTGACGCTCGGGTCGTGGGCGGACGGCCAAAGGGCGGACGTCATTCTTGCGGGTGCGCAAGCGTGGACCAATCAGAACCTGCTGACGGTCATCAACGGAATCAACACCGCCGGCTACCTCCTCACCTTCGATGGGGCCGGCTACACCGCGGTTGACGGCGTCGTGACGGGTAGCGGCGGGCTGACCAAGGTTGGCACCGGCACGCTCACCCTCAGTGGAGTCAATACCTATAGCGGGGTGACGACCATCAGCGGCGGCACGCTCATTTTGGGTGACTGGGGGAATGCCACCTACTCACCTCTGGGGTCCACCGCCGGAGGCACCCTCGTGACCAACGGCGGCGCGCTTGACCTCAACGGCTACATGCTCGACGCGGCCGAAGCCCTGACCTTGAATGGGACCGGCGTGGCCAACGCCGGGGCCCTGATCAACAGCTCCTATGCGGCGGCGTCCTACGCCGGCTTGCTCACTCTGGGCAGTGCCAGCAGCATCGTGGCCGACAACGGGGACATGAGCCTTTCCAACCTTGGCACGATTCTTGGCTCCGGCATGGGGCTGACGCTGGCCGGCAGCAACGCCTTCAGCAGCCTTGCCAGCAGCATTGGCACCGGCACGGGTACCCTGACCAAAAGTGGCAGCGGCACCTGGATCCTCAGCGGCGCCAGCACGTACACCGGCCAGACCACGGTCAACGGGGGGACCTTGCTGCTCGGCGTCAGCAACGCCATCAAGGCTGGCAACCCCGTGACGATCAACTCGACCGCAGCGGCGGAGATCGCCACCCTCGACCTCAACAACTGCGCGCTGACCATCGGCACCGCGGGAGTGTCCGGGTTGACGTTTGGCGGAACGGGCGCCACCAACAGCAGCACCAGCCAGGTGATCGGCAGCGGCGCGGGCAGCGTGTTGACCCTCGCCGGCGGCAGCGCCGCACTGACCTACGACGCCACCAACCATCCCTTGGGAGCGACCCTCTCGGTCACCACCCTCAGGCTCAACAATACGGAGCAGACCTTCACCATCGGCGACAGCAGCAGCGCCAGCGAGGACCTGCTCATTTCTTCTAACATTCAGAACGGCTCCCTGGTCAAGGCCGGCGCCGGCACGCTGGCGCTCTACGGCACCAATACCTACGGCGGTGCCACCACCCTCAACGCCGGCACGCTGAGCGTCGGCGCGGACGCCAACCTTGGCGCTGCCAACCCGCTGGTTTTCAACGGCGGCACCCTGCAGATCACCGGCACGGCGTTGACGTCCTATGCGGCCGGCAAGATCGGCACGCATCCGGTCACACTCACCACCGGCGCCAGCGTGGGTTTGGATATCAACGAGGTGTCTAACAATTTCACCCTCAGCCAGGTGATGAGCCATGGCAGCGGTGGTTTGACCAAGTCCGGCGTCGGCACCCTCGTGCTCGCCGGGGCCAACACCTACACGGGGCTGACCACGGTCAACTGCGGCACGTTGCAGCTCGGGACAGCCAATGCCATCAAGTCCGGCAATGCGGTGACGATCCATTCGACCGTGGCTTATGAGGTGGCGACCCTCGATTTGAACGGCTATGGGCAGACGCTGGGCGGCTTGACCCTCGGTGGGGCAGGAGCCACGGACAGCAGCAGCAACCAGGTGATCGGCAGCGGTGCGGGCAGCGTGCTTACCCTCACCGGTGGCAGCAGCGCGCTGACCTACTCCGCCGCGAGCCATTTCGTGGGAGCCGTGGTCGCACCCACCACCCTTGACCTGAACAACGCGACGCAGACGTTCGTCGTTGGTGACAGCAGCACCGCCACCGATGACCTGTCCATTTCCTCGGTCATCCGCAACGGGGCGCTGATCAAGGCCGGCGCCGGGGCGATGTTGCTTTCCGGTGCCAACACATATGGCGGGCTGACCACCCTCAGCGCCGGCACCCTCAGGCTGGGATTGGATGGCGATGCCACCAACACGCCCTTGGGCACCGCTGCGGCGGGCACCACGGTGGCCAGCGGCGCCGCGCTCGACTTGAACGGCTACACGCTCGGCACGGCCGAAGCGCTAACCTTGAATGGCAGCGGCATCGCCGGCGGCGGGGCCCTAACCAACGACTCGAGCCAGGCGGCGACCTACAACGGCCTGGTCACCTTGGGCAGCGCCACCAGCATTGTGGCCGCCACCGGCGGCATCGTCCTTGCCAACCCCGGCACGCTCACCGGCGCGGGTTTGGCGCTCACCCTCGGTGGCTATGCCAGCTACGGCAGTAACATCCAGAGCATCATCGGCATCGGTACCGGCACGTTGACCAAGAGCGGCAGCGGTGCGTGGACCCTCTCCGGCAATAACACCTACAGTGGACTGACCTTCATCAGCGAGGGCACGCTCATGTTAGGCGCGACGGGTGATGCCACCAACACTCCGCTCGGCACCACGGCCGCTGGCACCATGGTTCTGAATGGCGGCGCGCTCGACCTCAACGGGTTCACCCTCGCCTCCGCCGAAACCCTGACCTTGAACGGCAGCGGCGTCTTCGGCAACGGAGCCCTCACGAACAGCTCGGGAACGGCGGCAACCTATCAAGGCGCTATCACCCTGGGCAGCGCCAGCAGCATCGTGGCGGAGAGCGGTGATATCCACCTCGCCAACGCCGGCCCGATTGACAGTTCCGGCTTCGGCCTGACATTGGGTGGCGGCGCCGCCGGCAGCAGCATCGCCAGTCTCATTGGCCCCGGCGCGGGCACTCTCACCAAGACCGGCAGTGGCACCTGGACGCTGGCCATCGCCAACACGTACACGGGCCTCACCACGATCCATGATGGCACGCTGCGGCTCGGCGTCAGCAATGCCATTCCCTCCGGCAATACCGTGGCGGTGATCGCCGCCAGCGGAGCCACCGCGACCTTCGATCTGGGTGGCTTTGCGCTGACCCTGGGTGGCGGCCTGACCCTCGGTGGCAGTTCCGCATCGAGTGTGGCGCAAGTCATCGGCACGGGCGCTGGCAGCGTGTTGACCCTCAGCGGCGGCCTGACTTACAGCGCCACCAGCAATCCCGATGGGGCCATCATCTCGACCACCAAGCTCGACTTGAACAATGCCACCCAGACCTTCGCCATCGGCAACAGCATCAACACCCTCAATGAACTGACCCTTGCGTCGATCATTCAGAACGGCTCCCTAACAAAATCAGGAGCCGGCACGCTGAGCCTCGCCGGTGCCAACACCTACACCGGCAACACTCTCGTCACCGCCGGCACCCTCATGCTCGGATCTAACAACAGCATCAAGGCCGGCAACACCCTCACCCTCGCAGCCGCGGCCAGTGGCACCGCCTCCTTTGACCTGAACGGGTTTGGCCAAACCCTGGGCAGCGTGATCCTCGGTGGTGACACACCCACGAGTGCCGCGCTGGTCATCGGCTCGGGTCTGGGCAGCGTGCTGACCCTCAGCGGTGGTGCCACCGCCCTGACCTACTCCGCCGCCAACAATCCACTGGGTGCCACCCTGTCCAACACCTGCGTCGATCTCAACAACTCCCAGCAAACCTTCACCATTGACGATAGCAGCAATGCCGCCAACGATCTGACGATTGCTGCGGTCATTCGCAACGGCTCCTTGGTCAAGGCGGGCACCGGCACGCTGAGTCTCACCGGCACCAACACTTACAGCGGCACCACCACCCTCAGCAACGGCGTGCTGACCTTTGCCAACCGCTTTGCCCTCTACGGCGGCACGTCTGACAACTGGTCGCCCGCCAACATCCACGTGGGTTCCGGTGCCACCCTTGGGATTGCCCTTGGCGACCATCTCGCCGGTTTGTTCGACAGCAGCGATCTGGCAATATTGTTAGATGGTGCCCACCTCGGCGCGAGCACGCCCACCACCGGCCTGCAAACCGGAGCCATCCTCGGCATCGACACCACCGCCGTCACGGGAGGCACCTTCACCTACGGCACCGCCATCGCCAACCCCGGCACCAGCACGCTGGTGGGCTTGAACAAGCTGGGTGCCGGCGTGCTGGTGCTTGGCGGACCTAACAGTTACACCGGATCCACCACGCTCAGCGGCGGCACCGTCCACGCCGGGGTTGCGGAAACCCCGGGCATTTCCGGCCCCTTCGGCCAGCCCGCGACGGCCGCCGGTTCGCTCATCTTCAATGGCGGCGTGCTGCAATATTCGGCGGTCAATGCCTTTGACTACTCCGGGCGCATGACCGCCAGCAACAACAACGCCTACAACGTCGATACCAACGGCCAGAATGTGTTCTTCGCCAAGGTCCTGGCGGCATCCGGCACCAGTGGCCTAACCAAATCAGGTGGCGGCACCCTCACTCTCGCCGGTGCCAGCACCTACACCGGCCTGACCAGCGTCAGCGGCGGCAGCCTCAAGCTCGGCGTTGTCAACGCCATCAAGTCCGGCAACGCGGTCACGCTTTATTCCGCCACGGCCGGCGCGACGGTGACCCTCGACCTCAACAGCTTTGCCCAGACTATCGGGGGTGCCGGCCTGACTCTAGGGGGTGCCACGCCGACGAGCGGGGCGCAAGTCATCGGTGCCGGCGCGGGCAGCGTGCTGACCCTTTCCGGCGGTCTCACGGCCTTCACCTATGTGGCTGCCAATAATCCGTTAGGTTCCATCATCTCGACCACCCGGCTCAGCCTGAACGGTGCGGCGCAGACTTTTAACGTCGGCAACAGCAGCAGCGCGGCCACCGACCTGTGGATCTCCTCGATCATCCAGAACGGTGCGTTGGTCAAGGCGGGGGCCGGCACGATGGGGGTCACGGCTGCCAATACCTACGCTGGCACCACCACCCTCAGCGGCGGCATTCTGAGTGCGGGGAGCGCGGAAATCGGCGGGGTGTCCGGCCCCTTCGGCAATCCGCTGCCCACCGCCGCCTCGATGATTTTCAATGGTGGCACGCTGCAATATTCGGCATCCAATTCCTATGACTACTCCGGGCGTTTCGCCGTCACCCTCAACAGCCCCTACAGCATCGATACGAATGGCCGGGACGTTGTCTTCGCCTCCGCGCTCACCGCCAACGGCATCAACAACCTGATCAAATCCGGGGCCGGCACCCTCACCCTTTCCGGGGCCAACACGTTTACCGGCACCACCATTGTCAATGGCGGCACGCTGGCGGTCAGCGGCGCGACCGGCAGCATCAACACCCCCAACGGCGTGCTCACCCTCAATTCGTCGCTCACCCTCGACAACACCGGTGCCGGCAATAACAACAACAACCGCATTCTCGACACCGCCGCGCTCGTGCTCAACAGCGGCACCTTTTTGTACAAAGGCGCCGACGCCCCGGCCACCAACTCCTCAGAAACCGTCGGTGCCCTCAGCGGTGGCGGCGGCGCGGCGGCGCTCACCATCGTCTTCGGCGGCACCAACACGGCGACTCTAACAGGATCGAGCTTTTCCCACAGCCTGGAAGGCAACGGCGCGATCCTGGTCAATGGCACCAACCTCGGCAAAAACAGCACCGATACCTCCAGCATCAGCCGCATCCTGCTCACCAGCGCTCCCACTCTAACCGGCACCACCGCCGCGCTGGCCAGCGGCATCAACGCCGCCGCCAAGGACACCCAGATCGTCCCGTTCCTAGTGGGCGAGGCGGCGCGGGCCAGCGGTGGCGGCG
Organism: Akkermansiaceae bacterium; assembly: GCA_903826205.1. Taxonomy (GTDB): domain Bacteria; phylum Verrucomicrobiota; class Verrucomicrobiia; order Verrucomicrobiales; family Akkermansiaceae; genus Luteolibacter. Next base: position 2,544 of record CAIKDP010000279.1, on the reverse strand, counting down.
GCACCGCCACGGGCGTGGCCAACACCTTTGTCACCTACGTGGCCGGCGCTGGCCTGCGGCCGCTCAACCCGACCGATGAATTCGTCAACAACAGCGTCCTGGCCAACAAGAACACCTACATCACCGCGCCGACGATGGCCGGCGGATCGATGTCCATCAACTCGCTGGTCATCAATGGCGGTGACCTCAGCGTGGGCGGATCCAACAATCTATCACTAACCAGCGGGGCCCTGCTGGTTGCCTCCACCAACCGCATCGTCGGTGGTACCCTCACCTTCACGCCGGAAGCGATGGTGACGGTGGATGCGGGCGTGACGGCCACGATTGCCTCCAAAATCATGGCCACCTCCAACGATGTGGGCTACTCCTCCTTCAGCAAGACGGGTGGGGGCAATTTGATCCTGAGCAACCCCGGCAACACGATGGCTCCCGGCAAAATCGTGCTCAATGGCGGCGGCACGGTGACCATCAGCGGGTACACGACCAACCAGGGACAGAGTGGCGCACAGACGTCCAAGTTTTTGATCGGCAACTATTCGGCTAACAACATCGTCAACGTTCCCGGGCGTTTGACGACGGACACCATCCGCCTTGGTGAAGGCAGCTTCGGTGGCAACAGCCTCAACATCATGGGGATTGGCACTGATGGCTCCCCGACCGTTTCGGGCAGCGGCAGCAACATTTCCTGGGTGGTGGGTGGCAATTCCAGCAACAACAGTCTGACCGTCTCCACCGGGGCGGTCTTGAAAACCACCCGCGGCAACGGCACCAACACCTTCAAACTCGGCGACGGGGTTGGCAGCACGGGCAATACGGTGACCATCACCGGAGCCGGCGCGCGGTGGTGGGGAAGTCTCCCGGTCAGCGTCGGCAACGGTGGCAACAACAACTTCGTGACGGTCAGCGACGGTGGCTACATGAACATGGCCAGGCTTTACGTTGGCAGCGATTCCAACCTGGCAACCAGCAACAACGCAGTGCTGATCACGGATCTGGGTTCGGTGTTCAGGACTGACGTGGATACCGGCTATGCGCTGTTTCAAGTGGCGGGTGGGGCCGGGTCCTTGAACAACAGTTTCACGGTGGCCAATGGCGCCACCGCGTTGATCGCGGGAACCAACGCCGCCAGGCCTAACAGCATTGGCGCAAATGCCGGGTGCAACAATAACTATGCCAGGATCACCGGTGTCGGCTCCTTGCTGACGATTAGTATCCCCACCCCGTTCACCATCGGCGGCTTTGATTACAACAACGGCACAAGAACCGATAGCAACGCCAGCGGCAATCATCTGGATATCCAGGGTGGCGCCTTGCTGAACAGCAAGACGCTGGAACTCATGGGGGTGAACTCCGCCTTCAATCTGGGCGATGGCACGGGGATGAGCAGCGCCTTGGTTGGGCAATCGGGGTCCTACACCCCGGGAGTCATTCTGAGTAACGCGGATTCACGGCTCAATTTCAATCGCGGCAAATTGATCGCCGGGGGTGACGGCACCTTGGTTTCAGGTCTTGGCCAGATCGTGCTCAACGGTCCTGCCGTCGTTTCCACCACCTATGCGGGATCGACAATCAGCAATGCCATTTCCGGCAGCGGTACATTCACCAAAGAGGGCACCGGCACACTCACACTGTCGGGACCTAGCAACTCCACGGGCGCCACAATCGTCAACGCCGGCATCCTCACCTTGGATTACGCCACGGTGGCGGATAGCAAGCTCAATGACGGCAGCACCCTGATCCTGGGGGGCGGCACCCTCAATCTCTCCAGCAGCACGCATGTGGAAATCATCGACTCCACCGCGCTTGCCGCGGGGCGCAGCGGTGTCATGGTCAACAACGGCACCCCGGTACTGCGCATGAATGCCATCAGGCCGGGCGTTGGGATCGTCAATTTCAGTGTGGCCAATATCGCGAGCACCAGCAATGCCAACGACGGCAGTGGCATTCTAGGGGCGTGGGCGACGGTGGGCGGCAGCGATTGGGCGAGCCGCTCTGCCACCTTGGAAGGCAGTGGCAATTATTTCATCACCTCCCTCGCCGGTTACACTAACATCAGCGCCCGCGGGCCGAGTACCATAGCCAACGGGCCGACCACCAACGTGCGCCTCAATGGCGACGGGACCAGCGGCAACATCAACCTCGGCGCCACCACCACCACCATCAGCACCCTGCTGCAAAACAATGGCAATTTCCCCGCCACGGTGGCTCTCTCCTCTGGCAACGTGCTGGCCACCAACGGCATCATGATCGGTGCCGACATGCAGGCGCTGACCATCGGTGCGGTTGCTGGCAATGGCAGCCTGCGCAGCGCCACCGCCGGCGCGAATTTGGTGCTCAACAACTGCAATGCGACCGTGGCTCTAACCATCAACGCGCCGCTCGTCGCCAACGGGCCCTCCGGCCTGGCTACGGCGGGTGCCGTCATCCTCAATGGCGTGAACACCTACACCGGCGATACGGGGATTGGCGCCGACACCGTCTTCGCCGCTGGCACCATTAGTTATAGCGGCGGTCTTACCCTTGGCGGAGCCGGCCAATTGGGTG
>CAIKDP010000278.1 GCA_903826205.1 Akkermansiaceae bacterium | reverse complement strand
GTTGATTTCCGGGAATGAACGCAGCAGGGAATTAGCGCGGATCACGTCCGCCACCGCATGATAAAACCATTGTTCCTTGTCGGGCAGAGCGATGTCGCCGAACCATTCGATGCGCGAGGGCCCGGCATTCGGATGGGCGGCGTTAAGCGGTGGATTGCCTTCCACCCCATGGGCGTTGCCACCCGGCAAATGCCCCTCCAAATCCATCGCGATGGCCGCATAGCCGTGGCTGTTCCAATTCCGGACCCAGTTCGGATAGGCGGTGCCGCCACCGCCATGGGCACATACCACAGCCGGCCAACCACCTGCCGGCGGCGTCCCTTGCGGTGCCGCATAGTAGGCAAACACCCATGTCGGCTTGCCCTTGTAGTCCGCCCCCTCATAGAAAAACGCCCGCAGCCCGTTGGCGGGCCGCTCGGTCGTCGCGTGAATTGGCGGCGTCTTGGCCAGCGTCGGCCCATTCCACACCGCCTGCGACGCCGGACTGGCCCACGCCGGCATCGCGGCTGCGCCTAACAACGCGCAAACCCCTGCCACCGCAACCGCCTGGCGTGGAAAAAATCGGCTTCTCAGGTAGGCAACGGCGGCGGTGGTCAATGGAGGGTTCATCGTGAATGCCCCTACGAGCGTGCCGCGCCGGTTCTTTCAGCAAGGTTCAGGCGTGACGGCGCGGGACTCTTCGCTCATCCTGCGCGCGCACCCCTCACCTCCAGATCATGCCTGACTTCGACGCCTTTGAACGCAAAATGTCCGCCGCCGGCATGGGAGAGGCTCCCATCCGCGCGTTCCGCCACAATTTCCAGGCCCTCCTCCGCCAGGAATCCGGTTTGCTCCCGGAATCCTCCCTCTCACCCGTGGCTGATCTAACATCCTACACGGAGCTCGCCGCCGGCAGCCTCGACGCGGCCGCCACATGCTTGTTAGACAAGGCGGTGGTCATCAAGCTCAATGGCGGCCTGGGCACCAGCATGGGCTTGCAGGGCCCCAAATGCCTGTTGCCCGTCCGCGACGGCCTCAACTTCCTCGACCTCATGGTGCGCCAAATCCTCGACCTGCGCCAGCGCAGCGGGACCAAGGTCCGCCTGCTGCTCATGAACAGCTTCAGCACCAGCCGACAGACGCTGCAACACCTCTCCCGCTACGCCGGTGGCGCCGCCTGGCTCGCCGATCCCGCGGAAGTGGAGTTGATGCAAAATCAAATCCCCAAGATTGATGCCGCCACCATGGAACCTGTGACATGGCCCGCCGATCCGGCGCTGGAATGGTGCCCGCCCGGCCACGGCGATTTGTTTCCCGCACTGGCCGGCAGCGGCTGGTTGGACCGCTTGTTAGATGAGGGCGTCCGCTACGCCTTTGTCTCCAATGGCGACAATCTCGGGGCCACCCTCGATCCCGCATTGCTCAACTCCTTTGCCGCATCCGGGGCCCCGTTTCTCATGGAAGTGACCCGCCGCACCGCCGCCGATCGCAAGGGCGGCCATGTGGCCCGGCGCACGAGTGATGGCCGGCTCCTGTTGCGGGAAGTCGCCCAATGCCCGGAGGCCGATCTGGAGGCCTTCCAGGACATCGGGCGCCACCGCTATTTCAACACCAACAGTTTGTGGTTGCGCTTGGATTTGCTCAAGGCCCAGGTCGCCGCCAACGCCGGCGTCCTGCCCCTGCCCATGATCCAAAACCGCAAGACCGTCGATCCCCGCGACCCATCCTCGCCCGCCGTCATCCAGCTCGAAACCGCCATGGGCGCCGCCATCGAGTGCTTCGCAGGCGCCGCCGCCATCGAGGTGCCCCGCAGCCGCTTCGCCCCCGTCAAAAGCACCGCCGATTTGTTGGCCCTGCGCTCCGATGCCTATCAAATCCACCCCGACGGCCAGGTCATCCTCCATCCCGACCGCCACGGCGTGCCGCCTGTCATCACGCTCTCCGACAATTACAAACTCGTCGACCAGCTCGACGCGTTGGGCGTGCCAAGTTTGCTGCGTTGCCGGTCTCTAACCGTCACCGGCCCGGCGCATTTCCCGCCCGGCACCGTCCTCGAAGGCGATGTCATGCAATAACCCGCAACGCGCCTATCCACCCTGCCGGCAATTTCACCCGCCCGCTTGCAGCGGGATCTAACATTTCATGGGTGGCGGCCAAGGGCCGTGTCAGTTGCTCAGAATCGTGAAGTCACGACTGGCCTTGCGCACCAGCGCTTGATCGGTGACGATGACCGTCGCGCCAGGGGTGAGCGCGTCATAAAGTTTGGTGGAGAACTCCGGGTTGACGCGCACGCGTTTGGCGAGATCCTCGATCCTGATGTCACTCCCTTTGGCGGCGTTGGTCACCGTCATCCATTGGCGCATGGCGCGGTCCGGTGCCCACCAACTGGGTTTTTCATAGATGCCATCGAGCAAGGTAAAGACATGGTCGCCGAGGTTGCCGGGGCCGCTGATCTCGGCTGCGGCCCGCCCGATGGGGATGCCGTTGCGATACACATAGAGCGTGCGGTCGGTCGAGCTGAGGAGGACGGTGATGGGCCCGCCAGGGCTGCGTGCGGGGAACCAGTCGTATGTGTTCTTGGAGAGAGGCGTGACCATGACGGGGTTGAAATCCGTGGGGGCGAGCAGCATGCCAGGGTTGGCCGCCAAGTGCGGCTGGCGGCAGGTTTCGTCGCCGATGACCACGGTGCCGCCTTTCTCCGTGAGCTTGTAGAGCAACACCGAAAAATCATAGGGCATGCGGATGCAGCCGTGGCTTGCCGGGTAGCCGGGCAACTGCCCGGAGTGCATCGCTATGCCATTCCAGGTCAGGCGTTGCATGTTAGGCATGGGCGCGTTGTTATAGGTTTTCGAGTAATGTGACTGCTCTTTCTCGAGGATGGTGAAAACGCCGCTCGGGGTGGTGTGGCCCTTGGCACCGGTGCTGACCGCTGCCCGCCCCACCAGCACACCATTCCGATAGACATGCATCACCTGCAGCGGCACACTGACGAGTACCACCACCGGGCCGCTCTGCGACGCATAGGGAGCCCACCAATATTCACCGGGTTTGAGTTTCCCGGTCGCTTTGCCCGTGGGCGAACCCTTGGTGTGTGACGCTGGCGGCGCCATCGCGTCGGCGAGCGGCAGTGCGGCTAACAGGCTCAGGCAGAGGAGCAGCAGGCGTTGCATACGGCACAGGAATGCGGGTTAAGGCGCAGTGTAATAATACTGATTGTCATTGAGGCGGGCGACGCTGGATGGGATGAAGGGGAAGATATGTTGGCCGGGGCCGCGGCCGCCAGGGCCTTGGATGATCACATTGGCGGGAAGCAGGCTGCCGTCCGAGCGCTCCTGCGTTTGTTGGGTGACCGATTGGTTGATGAGCGCCTCGGCTTTCGGCGGCAGCGGGCCGAACTTGCTGCGACCGGCGAGCCTGGAGGTGGCGACGAGTTTGGCGAGGTTGATAATGATCGGGGCGGGGATGGTTTGGGCGTTAGGGTCCATGACGACCATGTGGCCGGCGGGCACGTCGGTCGTGCCCTTTCTGCCCTTGATGGATAGCTTGGCGACGCCCTCCAGGGTGAGGAACTTGACCCACTGGTTAGGGCTGTATTCCAGCATGGTGGTGGTGCCGGTGATGGCCGCGGTGACGGTGGCGGTGCGGATGGTGGCGCCACCGGCGTTTTTCGGCACCTGGAGCAGCAGCGTGCCTTGGCCGATTTCGAGATCGCGGGTGCCGGAGCGGAAACTGAAGATCGAGTTGGCTCCGACGCGGGTGAGGGTGTTGTCTTGAAACACGAGTTCCGCGCGCGACTGGCGCCCGGTATGCAGCGAGGTGTTGCCGCTGAGCTTGTCACCGATATTGGCGGGGTGGCCGCCGGCCGCGGTCTGATAGAGCTGCACGTCATTGACAACTTTGGTCACTTCGGCGGAGCGCAGCGAATCCGCATGGGCGATGGCGGGAAAGGCGGCGAGTGCCGGGATGAGGAGGAAGCGGGCGTTCATGGCGGTTAGGGAAAAAGGTTAGGGCTTGGAGCGTTGGTTCAGAAGAGGAAGGACACACCGGCACCGAGGCCTGCGGTCCACGATTTGTAGTCATTGGCTCCGCCAAAGGTGTTAGAGTCATTGTTGTCGAAGAACACCGAAACGCTGGCACGGGCGTCCTTGGTGAATTGCCAGATCAACTCCAGCGACGCGGTATTGGTCCAGTCGCTGCGGGCACCGGTGAAATCGAAATTGGAGAGACGCCAAGTTGCGAGGGAGTAGAGGTTGTTGGCGAAAAAGTAGCGGTATGACGCGCTCAAGGCGTATTCATTGCGTTCCAAATTGTGGGGGTTGGCGGTGAAGTCGAAGGCGATGTCGGTGCCCAGAGTCAGTTCGTGGCGGGGGCTGGCGAAGACGGTTTTTTGGGCGCCCAGGCGGAGGCGTTGGGCCCAGTAGTCGCCGTCGTCGAGCGAACCGGAGGTCACGCGTTGGTATTCGTAGCGGCCGAAGACGAGCAAGTCATCGAGTTGTGGAATGAACTTGACGGTGCCGATGGTGATGCCGGTGTTTTCGTAACTGTAGGCGGTGGAGTTGTCGAAGCGGACGACGTCTTGATAGAGAGCGAAGTCCCCGAACCAACCGCCGGCGAGGCGGGGGCGCCAGGCGACGCTGCCGCGGCAGAGCCACATCCAGGCCGGCGCATCGGTGGCGGCGGCGGCGGACGGCGCGTTGTCGGTGCCGTAGAGGGCGGTGGAGAAATCCACCACGACGGGAGAGCGGCCGGAATAGGGTGAGAGGACTTCCTGCACGCCGATATCGGAATCCGACGGGGAAAACGGCGCGTAGTCAGAGGACTGACTCACATCCTTATAGTTTGCGGCGTCGGGCAACTGGTGGCCGAGTCCGAGAAACCCCTGGGTGGAAGCGGGGTCTGCGGCGGACGTGACGGAAGGCAGGGCCATGACGGCGAGCCAGACGAGGGTGGGGGGGGTCCGTAATTTCATAAGAATACAGCTGTCGTGCTTCAAGTCCTTTATGGTAAGGATTTCGGCGGTGACAAGAAAAATGTTCAGATACCGTGGGCGTGGGGGTGCCTGTTTGGCGGCTTTGCTTGGCGGCGTGGCGGTGATCCTGTTGGGCCTCGTGCCCATTTTGGACAACTTGGCGCGTGATTTGGACCGGCGTTTCGGCGATTGGGTGCTGCGGATGTCGGCCGGTTTGCCCGAGCGGGACGATTTTGTATTTCTGGGCATCGACGATGCGAGCATGACCCTGTCAGGCTTGGACGAGTCCATGGTGGCGGCGGACGAAAACCTGTTGCGGCTGCGGGCACGCTTCCCATGGGACCGGCGGGTTTGGGGGGAGGCGATCGAGCGCTTGACGCAAGCTGGTGCCCGTTTGGTGATATTGGATCTGGTGCTGAGCGAACCCACCCATGACGCGGAGGACAGCGGATTGGCGCAAGCCATCGCACGTCATCGCGACAAGGTATTGTTGGCGGCAACCATGGCACCGGTCGGCGGCGAGCGCACTGACACCCAGTTTGCCCTGACCGAGCCGTTGCCGGATTTTCTGAGTGCCAGCGTCGAGCCAGAGGGGTTCGGCTACGTCAATTTCCGCCCGACCCGGGAAGACGGAATCGTGCGGGAAGCAAGATACACCACCACCTTGAGTGAGGAAAACGGCCAGCCTGCGGAGCGGGGCGAGCCGGTGTTCCGGTCCTTGGCAGCGGAGGCGATCCGGATGTTAGGCGGGACGCCGCCCACCGGCCGCAAAGAGCTGCGGTGGGCCTTGTTCCGTCCGCCGGGTGCGCGGCGGTTCAGCGAGGGCGACGCGAGTGAAACCTACACGCCGCGCAGCATCCGCAGCATCTTCGTGCCCGACGAATGGGCGCGAACCTATCAGAATGGCGGGTTCTTCCGCGGCAAGGTGGTCATGATCGGTCCGGCCGCCCCACGCCTCCATGATGTTCACTACACACCCGCGGGGATGGTCGCCGGGTCGCAGTTGCATCTGCACGCCATGGCCAACGCCATGGCCGGCACCGCAGTGCAACGCTACGGCTTGGAGGAGCCCAAGGTGCGGGGCTGGCTCTGCGGTTTGGCGTTGCTGTTGACGGTGGGGTGGGTGGGCTTGGTCCGCAAGCCGTTGGTGTCGGCTTTGGGCGCGGTGGGGCTGATGTTTTTGCTGGTGTCGGCGGCGGCCGTGTGGGGCGCGCTGAGTTTCCAACTGGTTTCCGTTTCGTTAGGTTTGGTGGTATTCGCGACCGGTTCGGTGGTGGCACAGAGTTACGACTTGGTTTCGGAACGCTTGGAACGCGGGCGCCTGACCCGCGAATTCCGCCGGTTTGTTTCGCGCGACTTGGCGGATGCCATGGTGGCGGATCCTGAAGGCTACGAACAGGTGGCCAGCGGGCGGCGGCGGCGGGTGGTGGTGTTGTTTTCCGATGTGCGCGAGTTCACCGTGCGTTCGGAACACTCCCAGCCGGAAGCCTTGGTGAGCCAACTCAATGAATATCTAACAGAAATGGTGGCGGTGGTGTTCCGGCACGGGGGAACCTTGGACAAGTTCATTGGCGACGCGGTGATGGCGCATTGGGGGGCCTTGGACGACGGCAGTGACCAGACCCATGCCCAACAGGCTCTGGCCGCGGCGGCGGACATGATCGCGGAATTGGCAGTGCTGAACGCCAAATGGCACGCGGCGGGCAAGGATCCGTTCAAGATCGGGGTGGGAATTCATTTGGGTGAAGTGGTGGCCGGGGAAATCGGCTCACCCGAACGGACCGAGTTCGGGGTCATCGGCGATGCGGTCAACCTTGCCTCGCGCATCGAGGGGCTGACCAAATATTTCGGGGTGCCCTTGTTGGTTTCAGGGGCGGCATTCGAGGCGGCTGGCTCCCCGGCGACGTTCCGCGCGGTGGCCAAAGTGCAGGTCAAGGGGCGTGCGCAACCGGTGGCCTTGCACACCTTGCCGGGCGCTGGCGGCGGAGTGGCGTATGCGGCTGGATTGGCACGCTTCGATGCCGGCGATTTTGCCGCGGCCCACGCATGCTTCACCCATGTGCTGGATGAGGCCCCGGACGACGAGTTGGCGGCGGCAATGCGGATGTGGGCGCAACGGCTGCGGGACGCGCCGCCAGAAAAGTGGGACGGCGTCATTGTCATGGAAAGCAAGTAGCTTGCCCGGCGCCCGTGTACCCCATGCGGGGCAGCCATGAAAAACCACATTTTAGGCTCGCCTGAGCGGCGGCGGGTTGAGATGTTGCGCGCCTATGGACAGGCTTCGAGATTGGGTGCGGCAGTATGCAGAGTGGGAGCGCGACGCGGCGTTCCTCGTCCTGGCTATCCTTGTCTATCTCGTCCTCCTGACCGTCGGCCGCTGGTTGAAACGGCGGATGGATTTGCCCATGGGCCTGGCGTATCAGATGGCCGCCGCAGCCACCGGGCTTTACCTCGCCGCACGCCTGCTCCTGCCGGAGTTGTCTTGGCGCCGCGAGTTTGCCGCCGTGGCGGTGCTGGCCGGGGTGCAGGCCCTGCTGCCATTGCTCAACCGGATGCTCACGCGGCGGCTCGCCAGCGCCAAACAGCCCGATCCACTCCCGAAGTTTCTGCGGGAGGTGCTGTCGTTGTTTCTTTTCATCGTCGCCGTGTTGTTGGTGTTGCAATGGGGCTACGGCGTCCATGTGCCGGGGCTGATTGCCGGCTCCGGCATCGCGGCGCTGGCTATCGGCCTCGCCGCACAAGATCTGCTCGCCAATATCATCGGCGGCTTCACCCTGCATTTCGCCCGCCCGTTTCAAGTGCACGACTGGCTCCTGCTCGACGGACAACATGTCCAGGTCGTCGAAATCAATTGGCGCTCCACGCGTTTCAGGAACAATGACAACACACGGCTCGATGTGCCTAACAGCCACATCGTCAAGCAGACGATCATCAACTACTACGGGCATGATCGCCAGCAGCATGAACACACACGGCCGCATGCCATGCGCTTGGAAGTCGGTATCGACTATCAGATTCCGCCCAACCTGGTGAAGGACTTGCTCGCGGGTGCCGCCGCCGCCACGCCCCGGGTGCTGCCGCACCCTGCCCCCGACGTGTACCTCAAGAGCTTTGGTGAATCCAGCATCCAATACGAAGTCCGTTACTGGATCGATGATCACACCGACCAACAACATGTGTCCGAGGGCGTCCGCACCCATATCTGGTATGCGCTGCGCCGCCACGGAATCAAAATCCCGTTTCCGATTCGCACGCTGCAGGTGGAGCGGGCCACGCCGGCGGGAAGCCGCCGCCATGGTTGCCGGCACGACGCGTTGCGTGCGATGCTGCAACAACAGGCGGTCTTCGAGGCCATCACGGACGATAGCCTCGACTACCTGCTCGACAACAGCGCGACCTATCTTTTTGGCTGTGGCGAAAACATCATTCGGGAAAAGGCCGCGGGCGAGTCCATGTTTGTCATCATCAGCGGGCGTGCTGCCATCATCATCGGTGGCGGTGCCACCGTGCCGTCGCAGGTCGCAGAGTTTGCAGCGGGTGATTGTTTTGGTGAGATGTCATTGCTCACCGGTGAGCCGCGCAGCGCGACGATCCGGGCCCTCAGCGATTGCGAGGTTCTTGAGATCACCAAACCGGTGTTTGCCACGATTGTCGAATGCGAGGAAAACCTGCTGCCGCGCCTGAGCGAATTGCTGGTGCGGCGCAAACTTGAAACCGAGGGCTTCACAACCCGCCTGCGCGATATGGCCAACGGGCCGGTCACCGAAAAGGCCAAGGCATACAAGGCCCAGTTTCTCCAGACCATCCATTCGTTCTTCAAGCTGTGACAAATGTTGACCGTGGCGGCGGACCGGCCCGGTCCGCCGACTTGTCTGCGGCTGGTAGCCGCAGCTACTGGGTAGGGCGGACCGGCCCGGTCCGCCGACTTGTCTGCGGCTGGTAGCC
>CAIKDP010000277.1 GCA_903826205.1 Akkermansiaceae bacterium | reverse complement strand
TAACAAACCCACCAGCAATATTGTTGATATCCAAATATACCCCGTCGTAGTTGGCGGGGATTGTGATGTCCTGCAAGTTGCTGTAGATAGTGTTGTCCGCCGCTGCGGGCAGCACCAGAAAGATGGCTGCCAGACCCGCGGAATACCGATGTTTGAATTTCATAATCTATGGCGTTGTGGATTGTGCTTTGTGGACAGCAGGGTCATTAATGTTGGGAGACTCCGACCTTGAAGAACCTCGGCTTGCGCGGACCGTTGGGGGTCATGATTGAGTTGGGAAATGGCACACTCATCACGGCAATGCCCTTGACCGTGTCGGATGCAACCGGCGGCTCGGGGATTTCAACGGGAACCCAGTCGCCACTGTCACTCAAGGTGGCACTAAACTCCACCGTATAGCTCAGGCCCACGGCCCGGTAGTCCGCACGGCGACCGAACACCGCGTGCCACCTTTCATTCGCTTTGCTAATGGCTGGAACCCCGGGGGTGACGACGTTCCCAACATAGGCGACCGGGGTGATTGATACAACTGTCGGGTCCGTGCCGAAGGCGTATTCCTGGAGATTGGTCAGCCTGTCGTTGTCCGGATCGTGGGCGGGAACGACGTCGGTGATAGGCTCGGCGAAGGTGCCATTCACCCAGTTGACATAATTCATGTGGAGGATCGTGGCGATCGTGGCCGTGCCGGCTTTGTTCGGGGACCCGCCGCTGACGATGAAGCTGAGATTGTCACCCGCATTGAGCGGCGTGACACTGACATGGCTCAGCACGCCGGACGCGAAAACAGCGGATGTACCCGTGATCCCTGCCGTACCGCTGAAAGCCACCGTGTTGCCAGTCCCGCTGAAACCTGTCACCGTGTTGTCGTATGCGTCCTGTGCGGTGATCGCTCCAATATCAAACGCCGTGCCCGCCGTCTGCGGCGTGGATATTTCGGAAATGGCGAAGTGATCCAAGGTGCCGGGCGCGACCGTGATGCCGGTGGTGTCCGCCACGCTTGTTAGACCGCTGCTGGTGAACGTCAGCCTCAGCCCGGATTGCGCCGTCGTCGGAGCGGCCAGTCCGCTGAAGGTCGCCGTCCCGGCGGATGCCGTTGCCGTGAGCATTCCCGTCAACGGCCCCGTGCCCGCCCCCACTGTGGCTGTCACCAGTGTGCTGTTGTCGTCGGTCACCACGTTGCCATATGGGTCTTCCACATAGACCGCCGGCTGGGCGTCTAATGTCGCGCCCGCGGTCACGCTGGCCGACGGCCCGGTTTTCATCACCAGCTTGCTGGGCGCGGCCGCGGTGATCGTGCCGGTGTAGACAGGGTGAAATATCACTCTGTGGTTATTACCACTGTTGCCGTCGTTCACTGAACCGGTGGGGGCCAGTGTTTTGCTAGTCCCTGCGGCAGCAGTATCAAATGTTTGGCTAAATCCGGAGGTATCACCAACCACCAAGGACGGATTAACCGTCGGCACTCCGGTTGACGTGACATTGCCATCGGCTGTCTTGCTATCCGTTACCGCAGTGACATCAATCACCTTCGCGACAATCGTGCCGCTGTTCTGCGGCACGAAGACATAGCTGTAATTGCTGCCGCCGTTTCCATCAACAACCGTGCCACTAGGTGTCAGCGTTTTGTCGGTCCCTACGTGCTTATTTGAGTATACTTCTATAAAGTTGGCCGTGTCGCCACCCTGTAAAATTCCCGACGTGATACTGGGCGCGATGACCGATGTCATACCGCCATCGTATGTCTTGCTGTCTGCGTTTGCTGTAACAGTCAATAGCCGGGCTGTAATGACGGCATTGGCGATCTCCGAATTAGTCAGACTGTAATTCGCAGCCAGCCCACCATTGGTCCCGTCGACAAGCGTGTAGGAAACGCTGCTGCCATATGACGAACCCACATTCTTGCTGGTATACGCCGAAGCGATTCCGGTCGCCGTCACCGTTTCGGCTCCGACCAATCCCGAGAGGGTACCCACTGTCACCGTCCCGGACGTCGTGCTCCCATCATAGACCTTGGTCACCGTCGGCGCGGCAATCGAAAGCGGCTTCTGTGTGATGTTGGCTGTCAGACCGGGGCTTGCCTCGGTAGTCTGCGCGCCCAACGTGTAGTTACCCGCCTGCGCGCCTGTCAGCGAATTACCCGTCACATTCACTGCAATCCCGTTGGCTACGTTCTTGCTCGCAAAAGTCCCCGTGAATGACGATGCCGCCGTACTTACAAGACTCACTGCGTCACCGGTATAAGGCTTGCCATCCGCGCCAGTTCCGGTGCCAGCCGCCTCGGACGTCAGCAATGCTCCCGTACCCGTCAAAGTCGCCGATGTTGTCCCGTTATAAGTCTTACTGCTCGCACTTAGCCCATTGACGAATAGCTTCTTGGCCGCAATAGACAGACTCGAAGCTGAACTGATGCTGCCCCCGTATGTGGAATCCCCGTTGTATTCAGCCGTGATGGCATGCGGTGATCCGCTTACCGTAAGTTGGCTTGCAGTGGCGGTGAATGAAGCGCTCCCACCGCTCAAGGCAACGGTGCCCAATGTGGTCGTGCCATCCTTGAATGTCACTGTTCCACTCGCCGCACTGGGTGATACGGTGGCGGCAAACGCCACGGCGCCATAAGTCTGAGGCGAATTAACCGCCCCTAAAGTGGTTGTGGTGGATGTATACGTCGCCGGAACCAGACTGATAATACCAATACTGGCTCTCTCTGCAGTTCCTATGGTCATGGAAACCGTCTCATTGGTAGCGGCACCAGTCCCATTCCTCACACCAATCCCTCCATACCAGGCACCGCCAGATCCAGTACTCCCGGCAAATAGTGAAGAACTCCCCGTCCAACCGGAGGCAACTGAACTGTAGCTGGTCGCAGTAGCCGAATCGAGCCCAAATCCAGCTAAGAAAACGCCCTGATCACCAGCAGTAAAGGTTGCCGTGGTTGATATGGTTGTATATTTTGTTGATGTACTGGCGACATTCTTTGTATTTCTAAGAGTGGTGGTCTGATCAACATCCTTGTAGACTGCGGCAAAGACAACAAATCCATATATAGTGGACCCCCCCATCGTAACAATAAGGTTACCAACACTGTCCGACCCAATATCTGATTCCTTCAAATAGAAAATGTATGGGAAGACCCGGTTGCCGGATACCGGCCCCACGGATGACGTCAGTAACTTGCCGCTCCAAGTAACGGTTGCCTTACTCGGCGCAGTGTTGGCTGCATTTACTGATACTGATACGGCAACAAGCAATAGCCTGTTTGCTCCTGGATTGATAGTATATGATGTCGTTTGGGAGCATGACTTTGTACCTGCCCCAGAAAGTGCCGTAGCCACCTGTTCCCATCCTTGGCTAATATTAACCGCCGCGCCCGCACTTCCTGTACAGACAAAGATGAACAAGGCCATTAGGGCGACAAGAAGCATTGTCGAACCCAGCCGCACTACGGTTCCTCGATTGTATAATTCATTCTGATAGCCTGGTTTTTCGTAAATTGTCATGATTGATCCGTACAAAGCCATTGAAGCCTTATCTATAGTGTTAGAGTCACAAATAATTCGTACGGATGGATTGAACAGAGCAGGATCAGGGGAGGTATTCATGGGAATCTGATGAGTTGATTAGTGAAATAACTAATTCCTAAGTATTGTATTTCAAACGAGGAGAATGGCGGCCAGCAGTCGGAAGATGAGACATCGAACGGAAGAGGTAGACCCTAAAGGAGAATCGCGATATACCTTAGCATTAGGTAGACAGGCGGCGATTCTGCCAAGAATTTTTGTACTATGTTTTGGTATATATATACTTTGGCATAGATACGGAGGGTGACGGTCTGCCACCACAGGAATGTGGTGGCTCCCGACTAACTTCAAGTTACTCCTCGTTCCAGAGTCGACCACGCGTTGGGGTTCTCCTTATGAAACATCGGGCCCTTACGGGGAGAAGGAGGAGACTTGGCAAGTCCCGGTCCATGGGTAGCGGCGATTCTTTGACGGTTCGTAGCTGCGGCTACCAGCCGCAGATAACCCGCCGCAGATAAGTCGGCGGACCGGGCCGGTCCGCCCTACCCAGCGAAGCGCCGGTCCTTGGCAAGTTCCGGTCCCTGCCCATGGCGGCACTCTGTCCTCCTCAATCATTAAATATCCCATGAAAGGCATCCATGTGTGAGCCAGTATCCAAGCGGATGAGAAGAAATGCCGGATTATTGCTGGGTATGGCGTTGGCCTGGGCCTGCCCTGCCGTCATGGCAGAGACAAACCCCGCCAAAGGCATGATGCTTGAAAGCCGCTCCGGCGTGCGGCTTGAATTGTTGGAGACGGCAGGCGGTTGGGCCATGGGATCGCTCATGTTCCATGACAAGCCCGTGGAGCAAGCGGCCACCCAAGGCCTGCTGGCATTGCGCAACACCCGGACCGGTGAGGTCCGCTGGCTGGCAGCGGCGCGTGCAGAGAAGATGGATGCGCGAAGTGCCAGTCTGAAGGGCCGGCACGACGTCGATGGCGTGCAATTCTCCTGGTCGTTGGATGTGGGGCTCAACGCTGAGCTGGCCGCGGTGAATTTCCTGGCTAAATGGTCGGTGGACAAGGACCTCAAGGGTTGGGAGGTGTGTCTGGCCTATCATGATGGATTCACGAATGACTGGCGGGTCCAGAGCTATCCGTGGGCCGGTAACAGCACCGAGGCGGCCATTGCGCCCATGCGCTATTGCGGCGTGCCGGGCGCGCTGGTCTATCGGGCCGACATGTCATTGGCGCTGTTATTTGCCATCGATAGCAACTCCGATTACCTCAACCCTAACACATGGACCGGCAGCACCGGTTTTCACTTTGCCAACCGCCGGACGGCACCGCAATTCCGCTGCGGTGGCGGCAAACTGGTGACCGGGACGACCTACGAATTACCACTGCAATTGTTTCTGAGTGATGCGGGCAACTTCCCCGCCGCCATCAGCGGCATCATGCAGGACTGGATGAAGGTCAACAGCTACAAAGTTGACGCATCGCTCAAGGTGCGCACGCCGCAGGAGGCCTTTGTGCTTGCGCTGGAGGGCCGCCGCAAGATGGAGAGTTGGAAACCCGGCATAGGATACGAGCATCACCGCGGCACCCCGTTCGTTTACGTGGGCAACAACCCGTATATCGCCCACTACGAATACCTTCTCCACGAACTCACCGGCGAGAAGCTATGGCGCGACCGTACTTTCGAGCAGATCGACTTCGCGCTCAAGGGACAACAACCTAACGGGGCATTCCACACCAGTTGGTATTTCAAAAAAGAGGCGCGGCCCGGCGGCGCGAC
Organism: Akkermansiaceae bacterium; assembly: GCA_903826205.1. GTDB lineage: Bacteria > Verrucomicrobiota > Verrucomicrobiia > Verrucomicrobiales > Akkermansiaceae > Luteolibacter. Next base: position 11,065 of record CAIKDP010000277.1, on the reverse strand, counting down.
GGCGGAGGGGTTTTGCAGTTGGGATTGGCATCACAACGGCTACAAGGTGGATATCAACGCGTGGATGTCCCGCTACATCCTGCAGACGTGGCAACGGGTGAAGGAGAAGGAAGGTGTGGACCGCCAGGACTGGTATCTTGCGGCCATGCGCTCGCTCAACTGGGTGCTTGAGCAGCAGAACCCCGACGGCGGCTTCCCACAGGTAATCGACATCGATACCGGCAAGAAGTCCGAGTCTGTGGTCAATGGTCGCACGCTGGTGGGCCTGCCCATCATTGCCAAAATCACCGGTGATGCGCGCTGCCTGCGGGCCAGCGCGGAGCAAGAGCGCTTCATGCGCCAGAATATCGAAGGGCGGTTCTGGTATACCGGCGCGCACCCGGACCTGCCGCCGGGCGATTTCGAACAGGACAGCATCTACGCCATCGTGGAGTATTGGTTAGACAAGCACGACCGCAGCGGCGACAAGGAATGCCTCGAGCACGCTGTGGCCAATGCCTATTACGGCCTGCTCTATTGGTGTCCCAAGCAACTCAGCTGGGTCAAGGCCCCCACCCAGGGTGCACACAGCGAGCAGCAGAATTTCAACCAGTATTCGGTCTATTGCTACGGCAACCGCAAACTCCAATGCCTGGACCGCTTGTTCAAGAAGACCGGCAACCCGTTGTTCGAGCAACTCAAAGAACGCGTCATGCAATTGAATTTCCATACTCAAATCCCCGAAGGCCCCTACATGGGTGCCATGACCGAGGCGATCGCCGATCCCTGGCTGGAGCGCGGCCAGGGGTTCGAGTGGCGCGGCAGCCCCTACACCAGCGAACTGGTCGCCGACCTGATGCTGCAACTCATCGAGATGGGGTTGGTGACAAAACCGTGATGGCCCGTCACTTGGCCTCGGGTGCCAGTGGCTTGATCGTGAGGTTCTTGACTTCGCCCTGCGTGCGATAGGTCGCCAGACCGAGCGGCTTGCAATACTCGATCTCACCAAAGCGCAGGTTGAGCTTCTTGTCCGTCGTGTCTGCGTCAAATATCTGTTTGTCGTCGACAAATCCCTTGAGGCGGCTCTCACGGACTTCCACGCGGAATCGATACCACTTTTTCATCTCGAACTCGATCCAGTTGGTGGTTGCGTTCTCATCCGCCGACTGGAATTGGATGCAGGAGACGCCGACGCAGGTACCGCCCCAACCGCCGATTACGAAAGTGACGAACGAATCGGCATTGCGAACGGGTAGAGTGAGCGCGGCGAAAAAATCGTCACCCTCGATACGGCGGGCATCGAAGGACGCCTCATAGTCCTTGACCGGCAACTCCGCCTTGCCGGTGTATACCACGCCGGTCATGGGCTGACCGATGCCCAGCACAAGCACGCCATCCTTGAGAGCGGCCGGGCCGTGCTGCTTCATCTCTTCAATGACTTTCCAGTCGTTGAGCTCATTGCCAGTTAGAAACTTGAGCACGGCAGGCGCGGCCTTGGCAACTGGCGGATCCGCCGCATGGCCCAAGGCGGTCAGCGCGAGAACGAGAGTAAGGGAACAGAGGCTGAGTTGCATCCGGACGAGTGTGCGATTGTGGTGGGTTTTGCCAAGGCGAATCGCGCGCGATCCATGCGTTGGCGCGGACATCCCGTAGGCGGACATCCCCTAGGCACATTGGATTGCTCGATGTCATGCCCCCTTTTGTCGCCCGAATATCTGAAATATCGTGTCACGCACCCCCGTTGTATGGAGGCGGATTTCCGCACCCAACCACAGCAATCATCATGATAAGAACGATGCGAAAGATGAACCGATATCGCCAACTGCTCGCCAGCACCTTGGCCGCCGGCATCACGACTCAGGCGTTTGCCCAGAATTCTCCGGGTGATGCGTCGAACTGGCGGGAGCTATCCAGGCTCGGCCACGCCAGCACACGAGGTGTAACCGCATTTTGGGGCGGCATGCCGGAACTCGAGGCCAAGGCAAAGATCAAAGTGCTGGATGTGGACGGCCCCGGCGTGATCACAAGTATTCACGTTTCCGCGATGTCGGCCGCCGGCACTCAAGGGTTTGCAGCCCCTCCTGTCGCGGGTCTGATCCTTCGCGTGTTCTATGATGGCCAAACCAAGCCCGCCATCGAGATGCCGCTGATGGACTTCATGGGCGACGCCGAGTGCAAGAGCCAGTATTTCTCATCGGTCTTTCTGTCAAAGGTCAGGGAATCCCACAACTGCCGCATCCCCATGCCCTTCCGCCAACACGTGACCCTCGAGGTGGAGAACCCCAGCGACCGGAAAGTCACCGGCTACATCGAACTGACCTACGACGCGGTGGACGCGGTCCCCGCCGACAGCGGATACCTCCACACGGATTACCGCACGGGGAATCTATCATCAAAATCTCCCAACACCATGTTCGAGTTGGACAAACCCGGGGCGATTGTTTCCCACTGGCTGCAATTCGAAACGGATAAGGCCCGTGACGGCCAGCTCATCTGCGAGGCCGACCAACAGTTCTTCCTTGATGGAGATGTGAAGCCCACGCTCCAATCGATGGGCAGCGAGGATTTGTATGGCGGCTCGTGGGGATTCATCGAACCGCAAGGCGACGGCCAATACACGCCTGTCCTGCGCAACGAGAAGGTGGGGTCCAATGGTTCGCGCATTGCGGTGCTGCGCTGCCGCAACCGGGATGCGATCTCATTCCGCAAATCCTGCAAATGGCTGCTGACCTGGGAAAACGACGGCTGGGCCGTCGACAAGCTGGGGGATTCACCGATTCCCTACCGCCATTGCGTTTACTATTATGCCAAAGATTGATATATATCTTCGTAGGCGCGTTCGTGAGAACGCGGCGCTGCGCGCCGGTTATCAGTTATCTGTTATGGGTTATATGGGAAGATGACCTTCTGGCTGACACCTCTTCGTAGGCGCGTTCGTGAGAACGCGGGGAGCCAGGGTGAAACGGGCTAAGATAACCACTGAAACGAACTGATGCCACTGAGGACACTGATTGATTTGGATTTGGGCAGGAAGATTTCAGGCAGGAAGATGGTGAAAAGGCGACTCGGCCTCGGGCCGCCGACTTATCCGCCCGCATGGGCGGTGCCGCAGCTGTGGCTTCCAGCCGCAGTTACGACCTACCCATGCCGCAGCGTGGTTTGCGCCGCATCTCCAGGCATTCGCCATTTTTTGAAACATCGCCTCGCACGCCCCCGTTGAGTGGAGGTGGATTTACCACACCGACCCGCAGCCATTATCATGATAAGAACGATGCAAAGAATACGAGGAGGACAAGAATGTCCCCCCTCCTTATTGGAGCCACGTTTTCGGTCGTTTGCGCCTGTTTCCAAGTTATCAGCAAGCGCTGCCATCTGCGGATTGTGCTGCCTCGCAGGCGCGATGGCCGCCGAGCCGGATCCTGGCGTGCTGAAGCCAGCGCTCCATTCGTCCCACCCCGCGCGCGTGGGTGAGGCTGCACCACTGAAGCTACGCTGTGAATACCTGACCAATCCGCTTGGCATCGATGCGCTCAAGCCGCGGCTGAGCTGGGTGATGAAAGAGAGAGAGCAGAACGCTGGGAGAGCGCTAGCGAACTCGGAAAAAACCGGCGAAGCCCTAACTGGCATGGCCGAAGGCAACTCAGAAGCCAGAGGTCGGAAACAAATTGCCTATCAGGTGCTGGTGGCCTCGACGCCCGGACTTCTGGCCAAGGACCAAGGCGACCTGTGGGACAGCGGCAAGGTAGTGTCGGACCAAAGCATCCAGGTGGAATACGCCGGCAAGCCGTTAGAATCGCGGATGACCTGCCATTGGAAGGTACGGGTGTGGCCGGATGGCACCACGGACAACGGACATCGGACAACGGACAACGCTGCCACAGGCGAGACACCGGCATGGAGCGAACCCGCCATCTGGACGATGGGCTTGCTCGCACCAAACGATTGGCATGGCAAGTGGATCGGCCGCGATGAGGTGGCGCCGGCCAGCGGCGCTGCGCTGGACGCCCGCACCCTGCCGGCGCGTTATTTGCGCCGGGAATTTCCGGTTGACAAGAAAGTCGTGCGGGCAACAGCCACCGTGTGTGGTCTGGGATTTTTCCAACTCTATCTGAACGGAAACAAGGTTTCCGATCATGTGATGGACCCCGCCCTGTCGGACTACCGCAAGGCCGCCTATTATGTGACCTTCGATGTCACAAAGCATCTGCAACAGGGGCGCAATACCATGGGCGTGATTCTGGGCAATGGACGGTTTTTTGCGCCACGCTTGAAGTCGCCGGCGATCACCGTCGATTACGGCTATCCCAAGTTGCTGTTGCAAACCGACATCAGCTATGACGACGGCTCATCCTCGCAGATTGTCAGTGATGAGAACTGGAAACTCACCACACAGGGACCCATCCGCGCCAACAACGAATACGATGGAGAAACCTATGACGCCCGCATGGAAATGCCTGGCTGGAACCGCTGCGGATTCGATGATGCCACGTGGGAGAATGCCAAGACCGTCGCCGCTCCAACCGGTGCCTTGTTGGCTCAGATGATCGAACCGATGCGCGTGACCCAAACCATCAAGCCCGTCGCCATCAGCAACCCGAAGCCGGGGACCTTCATCATCGACATGGGCCAGAATTTCTACGGCACGATGCGTGTCAAGGCGCGCGCGCCGCGCGGGTCGGAACTGCGCATGGTCAGTGCCTATAGCGTGTTGCCGGACGGCATGCTCAAGACTGCCGACAACCGGGGCGCCAAGGCCACCGACAGTTACACCTTCAAGGGTGATGGTGAGGAAGCCTGGAGTCCGCAATTCAAAGGCCAGGGGTTCCGGCGGGTGCAAATCACGGGATTCCCGGGCACCCCGACGCCGGATGATTTCGAGGGCTTGGTGATCCATACCGACACCGCACCCGTCGGCGAGTTCGCCTGCTCTAACGATTTGATCAACCGCATTCATCTGGCGGCGCGCTGGGGCATGCGGATGTTCCTGCGCAGTGCGCCATTGGATCCGGACCGGGATGAGCGGCAGGCATGGATGGGTGACCCCGCCAAGGACTCGGAGAGCGAAGCGTACAATTTCGATGTGGCGGCATTCTATACCAAATGGCTTGGCGATGTGCGCCGGTCACAGCGGCCGGACGGAACCATTCCCGATGTGTCCATCAACTGGGAATGGGGCAATGGCGTGGAATGGCCCAGCGTCTTCACCATCATCCCGGATTGGTATATGGATTTTTATGCGGACTCCAGGGTTGTCAAAACCCACTATGAGGCGATGAAACGCTGGGTGCTCACCATGGACGCCCTGCATCGTGACGCGGATGGCACCCTCAGGAGCAAGGCCTATGCCGACTGGTGTGACGCCTATTCGATGGATGGTAAAAGCGGCGATTGCGGCAAGACACCCCAAAAACTGGTTTCTACCGCCTACCACTATCACAACTGCCGGATCATGGCCCGGGCCGCCACACGCCTGAACCTGGCCGATGATGCCAAACAATTCGAGGCCATGGCCGACCAACTCAAAGCCGCATTCAACAAGCGCTTCTTCGATCCGGCGACCGGCCGCTATCAAGGCGGCACGCAATGTGGGTATATCCTGCCGCTGGCATTCGGCATGGTGCCGCCGGAGCACCACGACGCCGTCGTCAAAAACCTGGTGGATGACATCCTGGTCACCCATCAGGGGCATTTGTCGGTGGGCTTGATCGGCATGCAGTGGATGATGCAGGTGCTAACGGACGTTGGCCGGCCCGACGTGGCTTGGACCATCGCCACCCAAACCACGCGCCCCAGTTGGGGCTACATGATCGGCAAGGGTGCCACCACCATCTGGGAGCGCTGGGATTGCGACACCCGTGACCCCGGCATGAACAGCGAGGCGCTCCTGATCCAGGTCGGCGGCCTCGACGCCTGGTTCTATCAAACACTTGGCGGCATCAACTATGAGCCGGGGCAGCCCGCCTTCAAACACAGCATCATCAAACCCAGGCCGTTAGGTGACCTCACCTGGGTCAAGGCCCATCACGATTCACTGTATGGAAGGATCACCAGCAACTGGAAACTCGCTGGCGACCGTCTCATCATGGATGTGACCATCCCACCCAACACCACCGCCACCATCCACGTCCCGGCCAAAGACGCCGCTGCAGTTACCGAATCCGGCAAGCCCGCGGCCACGGCTGCGGGTGTGAAGTTTCTGCGCGTGGAGAATGGCGCGGCGCTGTACGACGTCGGATCGGGGACCTATCAGTTTTGCGGCAGCCACTCCAAATGAGATCAAGCACCGCTATGCCCCGCCTATCCATCTTCCGCCTGCTGCTGATGATGGCAGGCTGCATCGGCGGGTTGTCCGCCGGTGACGCGGAAGGCACGGCCGAGCGCGCGCTGTCCATCGTCTCGCGCCACAAGGGTGTCTTCACCGCGCCACCGGTCGTGATGCCCACCCGCAAGATGCCGGACGGTCCATTGTTAGGCAACGGCGATGTGGGCGTGGCCATCGGCGGCGTCATCGAGCGTCAGCGCCAGTACGGCCACGGCGCAGGCGGCAACACCGCCAGCCCGATCAGCCCGACAAGTTCACCCGAGCGCCATCGCTTCTGGATCTCCAAGAATGACTTTTGGAAAACCAAGGCTATCTATCCGAATGCGCACCCCTGCCCGATCGGTGGCATTGATGTGACCATCCCGGCCCTGGTCAATGGCGAATACCACGCCGAACAGATTCTCGAAACCGCCGAGGTGCTGCACACGCTCAAGACCACCCAGCGCACCAACGACCCGCCGCCATACACCCGCGCAGGGGCCACCATCCGATTCCGCTCGTGGGTTGCGGCCACCCAGAACCTGCTCGTCATCGAACTTTCCGTGGACGGCGATCCCGCGGCTAACAACCCGTACAAGACCACCGATCTTGTCGGAGTGGACGTGACCCTGTGGCCGCAGACCGGCAACGAGGCCGAGACGGCCACCGGCAACCTGCCCGACGGGTATTGGGCGGTGCGCCGCTTCGCTTCCACCACCGAGTCCATCGCAATCGAGCAATCACCCTGCAAACAAACCAGCGAGGCCGCCGTGGCCATGCGCCTGCTCAACCACCGCCAACCCGGACTGCCCGCGTTCCGCTTGGACGGGTGGCCGGCGGACCGCTTTGTTCTAACACCATCGCACCCGGTCATCATCGTGGCCGCCATCGTCACCAACGAGGAATCCGCGACGCCGCTTGCCACGGCACGCCAACGCGTCGCAGATGTCACCCTGGAATCCATCGAACCCCTGCGCACCGCCCACCGCCAATGGTGGCGGGATTTCTGGGCAAAGTCGTATGTCGACATCGGCGATCCGCTCATTGAGAAATATTATTACGGCTCCAACTACCTGATGGCCTCGTGCAGCCGCAACAAGCGCTTTCCGCCGGCATTGTTTGGCAATTGGACGACTGCCGACGGCCCGTCATGGCAGGGTGACTATCATCTCAACTACAATTACCAGGCACCGTGGTGGGGTGTATTTTCATCGAACCACTGCGAACTGGCCGACCCCTATGACACGCCCATCCTTGACTACCTGCCCGTCGCCAAGGACAACGCCCGCAAGCTGCTCGGGGTGCGCGGCGCGTATTATGACGTGGGCGTGGGGCCCGGCGGGCTGGAATCCTCGCTGGTGGCCAAGGGCTATTCCATTCCCGGCGAGGGTGACCGCATGTTTCACGGGCAGAAAAGCAACGCGGTCTTTGTCTCAGCCAACATGTTCATGCGCTTCTACCACACGTATGACCTAGCCTATGCGCGCCGTGTCTATCCATTCCTGTGCGAAGTGGCCAACTTCTGGGAGGACTATCTCAAATTTGAAAATGGCCGCTATATCATAGCCGGTGACGCACTGGGCGAGACGGGCAACGGGATCGGCGATGTGAACAACTGCCTCACGCTGGGCTTGCTGAAGATGTTTTTCAAGGGCATGCTCGACGTGAGCACCGAACTTGGAACCGACGCGGCACGCCGCGAAAAATGGCAACACATCCTAACCCACCTGAGTGACTTTCCCACAACGGTGGCAGCGGACGGCGTACGGCGCGTGCAAGGCGCGGAGGATGGGCCAGCCGCCAAGCGCGTGGGGCCGCAGCGCGGGTCCACCCGCGTCGAGTTCACCGGCATGGCGTGGCCGTCATGCGTGTTAGGTTTGGGATCCCCCCCTGCCCTGCTCAAGGTCTTGCAGGACGATGTGCGGGAGTGGCCGGAGGGCGAATGGATCAACCATTACAATGGATTCAGCCAGTCGTTTCCCGGCGCAGCGCGTGTGGGCCACGACCCGCGCGACATTCTGTCCAAGCTCCGCCAACAACTCAGCGTCGCCGGATTTCCCAATCTCATGGTCTATGGCGGCGGCGGCGGCATTGAGAATTGTTCCGGCGTGCCCGCAACGATCAACGAAATGTTGGTCCAATCCCACGCCGGCGTGATGCGCGTCTTTCCCGTGTGGCCCAAAGATCGCGCGGCCAGCTTTGGCCGGCTGCGCACGGATGGCGCATTTCTGGTGAGCAGCGAACTGCGCGACGGCGAAGTGCAAGCGCTCACCATCGAGAGCGAAAAAGGCCGTGAGTGCGTGGTGCAAAACCCATGGCCGGGACACGCACTGCAACTCACACGCAACGGCAAACCAGCGGAGGTCTTGTCAGATGAGTGCCTCCGCTTCAAAACCGCCGTCGGGGAATGCATTATCATCCACCCCGCATCAGCAGCGACCCAATGAAAGGTTCGGCGTGCCGGTCACGCAGCTCCGCTGATGCTTATTGGTCGACCCCCTTGGTCTGTGCTTCCCAGAATCCACGAGGAGTCATGATCCGCGCGCCCTCATAACTCTTGATGACCAACAGATCCTTGTCACCGGTGACGATGACATCGGCGTTCCCGGGGACCACCAAGCCGAGAATCATCAGGTCGTTTGGATCCCGGCAGATTGTCTTTGCAACCATCTCCGGTTCGAGCATCTCCGCATGATGGCGGAGAACCCGCAAGTATTCGGCGATGATTGGAGGGGAAACCTTGAGCTTAAGTTTAAGTTTTTCCCCGACCTCATCCAGAATACCGTCGCACAGGATCAGGTGGTGGTGCTCCAGGCAGAGTTCCATGACCGCCTCGCACAACCCGCGGGATGCGACCGCGGCGATAGCCACATTACTGTCAAGGATCACCCTCATGACAAGGCCTTGAAAATATCATCATCGGTTAGAAGACCCTGTGCTTCAGCGAAGGGAAGGATTTTCCTCCGCACCAACCTGAACTTCTCCATGGCGATGTATCGACGAAGGGATTCACGAACGATATCGCTGACCGCCTTGTTTTCATCGCGACTGATTTGGTCGAGATCGGCCTTGAGCGTTTCCGGCAAACGAATGGTAAGTGTTGTCATCTTTGAATCTCCTGCACGACAATGTCGTACACAAGCCATGGTTTGTCAAGTAGTCAAAGCCAAAAGTGCGCTAGCGAAGATGTCTGGCGCATTCGTGAGAATGCGGCATGGGTGATGGAGCGTCCGTGAGCAAGCAGGGCGTAGCCCCCCCCCCCGCGCTGTCACCAGCGCACCTACGAAGAGCGCGCATGACCAATGAAAGCATCCGACCATTGTCCAAGTATTCTCAACGTGAATCACCCCCTCCCCTCCCGTTTGAATACCGGCTTTATTGCTGGATTCGTGATGGCATGCTGGCTGTCGCTTGCTGCCGCGGCCGACGTCACCCGCTTGCGCTGCGAATACCGCGACAATCCGCTCGCCATCGATGTGGCCACGCCGCGCCTGAGCTGGATCATGGATAATCCAAAATCCAAAATTCAAGATTCAAAGTCAGAACTCCCCAGAGGACAGAAGCAAACGGCCTATCAGGTGCTGGTGGCCAGTTCGCCGGAGTTGCTGAAGAAGGACACGGGAGATCTATGGGACAGCGGCAAGGTGATGTCGGACCAAAGCACCCAGGTGGCTTATGCCGGCAAGCCGTTGGCGGCGCGCAGCCGCTGTCATTGGAAGGTGCGGGTGTGGTTGGCCCAAAGCGACGGCAAGGAAGCCACGGGTGGCAACACGGACAACAAACAACAGACAACGGACAACGGTTCCACCGACCGGGCATCGGCATGGAGTGAGCCTGCCATCTGGACCATGGGGCTGCTAACGCCGGAGGATTGGAGCGCCAAATGGATCGGCGCGGCAGACAAGGATGGGGCGGGCAAGCTGCCACCGTCGGCCGCGATCCAATTGCGCAAGGAGTTTATGTTACAAAAGCCTGTCAAGCGGGCGGAAGTCTATGTTTGCGGCTTGGGGTTTTATGAGCTCCGGCTCAACGGACGGAAGGTCGGCGACCACGTGCTCGACCCCGGTTGGACCAACTATCGGAAATCCTGCCTCTATACGACCTACGACGTCACCGCCCAAGTGACGCGCGGCGGCAACGCCCTCGGAGTCATGTTAGGCAATGGCATGTACAACGTTCCGGGCGGACGCTATGCCAAGTTCAAGGGCTCGTTCGGCCCGCCCAAAGTCATTCTGCACCTGCACATCGAGTATACCGACGGCACCTCCACGGCCGTGGTCAGCGACGGGTCGTGGACATGGGCACCGAGTCCGGTGGTGTTCTCATGCATGTTCGGCGGCGAGGACTACGACGCGCGCATGGAAATGCCGGGCTGGGACAAGACGGGCTTCAAGGGCGGCACGTTCCAAGCGGCGGCGGTGATGGAGGGACCCGGAGGCCAACTCACGGCGCAGGCGGCACCTCCGATCAAGGTGATGCAGGAATACAAGCCCGCTAAAATCACCCAGCCCAAGCCCGGCGTCTGGGTCTATGACTTCGGCCAAAACTGCGCCTCCATGCCAAAGCTCACGGTGCAGGGCCAGACGGGAGCCAGCGTGCGACTAACCCCCGGCGAATTGTTGGATGGCAAGGGTATGGTCTCGCAGGCGAGTTGCGGCGGCCCGGCGTATTACACCTACACGCTCAATGGCAAGGGCGCCGAGACCTGGATGCCGCGCTTCTTTTATTACGGCTCGCGCTACCTGCAGGTGGACACCTCCGGCCACCCGCCGGACGCCGCGCCGC
>CAIKDP010000276.1 GCA_903826205.1 Akkermansiaceae bacterium | reverse complement strand
GAGATGATATTTCTCGACGGCTTGGTCCATCTTCGTTTGCACTTGGTTGCTGAGGTCCGTCAAGACCTGCAGCGGGACATTGTCGAAATTGATAGAAAGGGTGTTGCTGGTCTTGCCGTCCGCGGAAGTCCATTTGATGCCGAGCACGTTTTTTTCGTTCATGGCGATGAGCACGGAACTATCCAACTGATTCATCACTGCGTGCACGCCATCCGCACCCGCTTTCACGAACAGCGCCGCAAGCAACAGGCGCGTGGATTCAGGATTGGCGATGGAGGCCTTGAGTGTTTTCGCATAGACTTTCTGCTGGCTCTCGGTGAGCACTCCGGGTTTCGGTTTCACCGCACTCGTCTTGGCCGCCGGAGCCGCTTTTTCATCCCCCGGCTTGGCGGTCTTGGCTGTGCCGGATTCATCGGTGGGCGTGGGGGTCGCCTTGGTTTTTGGTTGGTCCGGGACGGAGGTTTCCGGTTTCTTGGTCCCGCCGGATTCCGGGTTGGGTATGTTAGATGTTTCGGTGGGAGCCTTGGAATCCGGCGCCTCATTCCCCTCCGGGGTTGCCGTTGTTGCCGCATCCGCTGGGTCGGCGGCACCGCCTGGCGCCAGGTTGATCTTGATTTTGCCCGGCTTTATTTCCACTCCCGGCTTTTTTTTCGGTCCGCTTGGCTTCACTTCTTCCGTTCCGGCGTTCCCCTCGTCAGTGGGCTTGATATTTGCCGCGTCCGTGTTATCCGGGGCCTTGGGTTGCTCGGGCGTCTCGGTAGCGGCAGTGGTGTCATCGGGCGGCGGCGTGTCCGTCGCCCCGGCTTTCTTGGGCTTATATCCGGGTGGCTTGAGTTTCTGCAGGGCCTCCACTTGTCCCGCCAACTTGTTGATCATCGACTCAGGGGTATCCCCCAGCTTGGCAAGCTCCACCCGTGCTTTTTCGGGAGACATTTTGCCCCTCTTGACCAGTTCGAAAATATCCATGCCCTTCTTGAGTTCCGGATTCAATGTCAGCCCGGCGGCCTCGAGGCGTGGCTTGGTGATCTTTTCACATTGCTTCCACGCTTGCCTCATCTGCTCCATCTCCTGCCGTGCCACCTCGACCAGATCGGCTTGCTGCTTCTTCCCAGTCGCCGCATCGGTCTCCTCCTGCCCCGCCGCATCGGCCTTTTCACGCGCCAGATCGCTCTTGTGCTCCATGGCTTTTGACACCTGCTCGGGGTCACTCAAATCTGCCGCAGGATTCGGATCGATTTTCTTGGCCTTGTTGCCCATGAGGATGGTCGGATCCGAATACGCTTCGTTACTTTTACCCCACGTGGTCTCGATCGACTGCTGATGTGCCACTTTGGCAGCGGCTTGCTTTGTGGCTTCGGCTCGCGCCTCTGCCAAAGCCGCCTGGTAATCCGCATTGACCTTCTCTCTGGCCTTGATTTCCGCCACGGTCATCGCGGGGCCTTCCGGGGGAACGGGCTTTTCAGGCGCTTTGAACTGAAGTTTGCCGAAGGTTTTTTCCCCTCCGGCGCCCTCGTAGTAAGAGACCTCGACCACCTCCTTCGACATGCTGGGTGGAACCTCCGCATACTCCATGACCTTTTGAGGGTCTGTCCCTTTTTTTGGTTTGGGTCTAACTAGAACCGTGACGTCCCAATCCTGGCCGCTCGTGGGACGATCTTTCCCGGCATTCGCGTTTTCTGTGTTGGACGTATCACCAGCCTTGGGTTCCTGTTGGGGTTTCGTGGTTTTCGTCGCATCCTCAAACGTCTCTGATTTCTTTTTGTTGGTCGGCTCGAAAATTTGGACGTCCGCCTCCGTGATGTGTTCACTCGGATCACGGCCCTCATTCCATTTCTCCACCATGTTCTTTTTAATGTTATCCTTGGTGTTGGATTTGATCCGATCGATTTCCTTTTTGTGATCGAGAATCAAGGCGTCATTCTTCTGCTCGTTGAGCAAGGCAATCGCCATCGGGTCGGCTTGCAGGGTCAGCGCCGCCTTGCGCTTCTGGTCGGGGGTGCCATCCTTCATGGTGGCTTGAAATTTTTTGATCAACTCATTCCCCTTGGCCACGGCCGCTTCCCATCCGGCTTGGCGGGCGGGATCCTGTGTCAGGGAGAAGTCGGCGGGTTTCGACGGTGGCGGGGGCTTGGCGACCGGCAGTGGCAGCTTTTTCGGTTGGAGGACGGGTGGTTTCACGCCTCGGATCGTCTCGGTCGGTGGGGGCGGTGCGGCCATGGCCGTGGACAACACAACGAGTCCTCCCAGCAGAAGGCGGGCAAACCGGATGATAGGCTGTGGCACGCGGAATGGGTTCATGATGGATTGGTCGCGAGGCTAGCCAGTCGGTACGCCGTGTCAAAGCATTTGATGAAACATATTTCTGCTTTTACCCTTGCGGGCAAGGCTTTGACTTGGCAGGGTCCATGTGTGCCATCACAATATATGTTAGAAAGAACCTGGATGATGAAATTGCTTCCGTGTTGTCTGCCGCCCTGTCTCATCGCAGTGTTTGCCTCCGCCGCCCTGGCGCAACTGAGCCTGCCGTGGGACAAACCCGGTGCCGCATCCGCCGCAGGCGGCGAGGCTGCAAAGCCGGCCCAAGCCGCCGTGTTGGATCTGGGTAGCAAGTGGACGGTTGTGGAGGTTGGCGAAGGCACCACCTACACCGGTACCTGGCTGCGCCGTCCCGGGACACAGACGTTTGATGCCAGTTGGCAGTATCCGGACGGCAAGGTGGTGTTGACCCGCGACCGATCCGGCAAGACCACCAAGACCCATGAGATCACCGTTGATTCCATCAATGGCAACCAAATCGTTCTGTTGCGTCCGGAAATCCGCGGCCGCTACCTGGGCACCCTCGCCGCCGACGGTCGCCACATCACGGGCACCCGCAGCTGGAACGCCGGCACTTGGAGCGCGACGATCGAAACTCAACCCGCTGCCGCTGCGCCCGTGGCTGCGTCCGCAACTGCCACCGACGCCGACGCCGACGCGCCGCCCGCGGCAATCAACTCGCCGGATGGCAAGTCCTCGGTGCGACTCCTCCAACAACCGCTGCCCGGCAACGATGGCGTGGTGGATTTTTTTACGCTTGAGGTATTGAGTGGCACCAAGGTGGTGGCCCGGGTGGCCACCGAGGGCTATCTGATATCCGCGCACTGGAGTCTGGATGGCCGCCTGCTCGCGGTGAACAACCGCCGCGGCAACTCGGGGGATTACCTGTGGGTGTTTGCGCTGCCGGATGGCACCTGTCTCAAGAAAGCCGGCGACCCGGTTGGCGATGCCTGGCTCGCTGCCGCGAAGTTGGCAATCCAGCAAAAGGTGCCGACCGCATCCGAGAAGTCCGCCTATAAGGACTGGCTCACCGCCCGTGAGTGGTCGTCCTCCGGCGAACTCCAAATCAACCAGCGGATTCGCTACGGCGCGACCACCGGCACCTGCGATTTCTCCGCACCCGCCGCCTTCCGCGACGGCAAGTGGTCACTGCTACCCGGCACCGTCAGCGTCACCCCCGCCGACCCATGATGGTTAGGATGCCTTGCTACGGGGCATCGCTCCACAGCGCATCGTATTTGCGGGTGAGCGCGTCAAAGTGATCGGACAGCTTGGTGAAGTTGTCCAATTCCTGCATCTGCTTGTTAGGCAGGCCGTCCTGGTAGCGCCGCATGGTGGCATCCATTTCGATGCGGGTTTGATTCATCTCTTCCAGCAGGCGGGCACGCTGGGCCATCACCTCGGGGGACAGCGCCCGGCTTTCCTTGATGACTTTGTGCGACGGGCCTTGCCAGAAATGGAGGCTGATGGGAATTGCCAGGGCTAACACGACCAGCACCGGCCCGAGGCGGTTCCTGCGTTTGACGGCGTTGGGCCATGGCTCATCCTCGGGGAACTCGGTCCGCCATTCGTCCACCTCTTGCACGAGTTCGGCAGACATCGGCACCCGGGCGTGCCGGAGTTCACGATACACCCGGCCGCGGCCATCCAGCGCGTCGAGCCAAATCCTAAAACGACTTCCATCATGGCGTTGGATTTCAATGCCGCGGGTCTCTTGGGACGCCCCCAGCCAGATCGCTCCCATGAGGCGCCAGTTGAGCAAGCCCGCCAACATCATCACGATTTTGAGCCAGCGCGGCAATGCCAGCAGGGCCGGTGTCACCTGGGCGATGTCCGTGTAGGCGCACTCCCGGTAGCCGAGCAGCGTCCGGCACTGCAGGCCCTGCGGCAGCAACGTCAGGCTAAAGGTGGCATACCAGAGCGCGGTGAGATTGATGGTGGCGACCACGGCGGCGAGTGCCCACATCACCACGGTCAACCAGATCCAGCCGGATTCGATGTCGAACAAGCCTTTGACTACCGGGCCATCGAAAGTGTCGCTGATGACAAACACCGGCATGACGAGAAACATTGTCGTCAGGATTGCGCCTAGCAGATCCGGTACCACCACTGCGCTGGCCCGGTTGTAACTCAAGGTTCGCGGCCTGTGGCGCGGCCATGGCAGCAGCGCATAGGCTAACACGCCCGCAACCCATGCCCACCCAGCCGCCCTGACACGCCAGACCAGGTCGCCGGTGGTCGCCAGCAGCCAGGCCGCGCCGACCATGCTGCCGACCAACAGCAAACGCCGCAAAATCTCCAGACCTCGGCTGCCGGTGTGGCCCGGCGCACGGTCCGTATGGTGGGGGGCGGTGAGCATCGGCATCGGGTGTCAGATTCTAACGGAATTATGCTCCTTTGCCCTGGGTTGCTGTCGGTTCATGCACGGATTGTACTTTTTATGCGGGGGCTGTCCATCGCGTAGGTTCAAGGTGGTTCGCAAACAAGATTTTCAGCAGTCCCACGCGACAAATTCATTGACGATCGTCAATGAATTTGTCGCACGGGGCAAAAATCCGAATTGACTTGTTGGCACAAAGCAACTTTCCGGTGATGCTCGGGTTGTCATGAACGCAAAATTATCGACATGGAGGTTGGTTCTTGCAGTTGGTGCGATGTGTCTGACCGGCGCAGATGCCGGCGTGGTAATCGCCGGCTCGGTGAAACTGAGAGAACCGTAAGGCCGAACACAAGAATTTCTAACTCCGGCCTGATGACACCATCAACGTCGAACAAAAGGGCATCGTGGAATTCGACCGCGGCTGAATAGGTAAATACGTTAGAATTCGGGTGGCAACGTTTGCCTTCCCTGCAGCCTCGCCATCCCCCTCCGCGTTGTCACCAACGCGCCTGCGAAGAGTCTGCGGGCGCATCCCCCGTAGGCGAATTCGTTAGAATGCGGGCGGCGGTTTTGTAGCGGCGGTCACTGACCGCCGCTGCTGTGATGGCGCCTGCCAACTGCGGCCAGCAGGCAGAGGAGCAGGGCGAGCCACGAGAAACCGGCGGCGTTGCGCTTGAGGGAGAGGGTGATGGACATCGGGTGTTTGCCGTCCACCTGCACGCTGCGCCCGAATGTTAGAACAGTGCCGCGTTCCGGCAAGGTGACGTCGAGGGCGACCGGTGCGGGTTCCGCGGCGAGTTGTTGGGCCACCAGGCGTTTGGCGATGTCCTTGAGGGCGGCGTTCTCATCCGCGGTATTGCCTTCCAACAGGCGGTCGTATTGGGTGGGATCGAAGTTGTTTTTCCCTTGCATCAACGGGTTGGCGGCAGTGGCGCGGTCGAGTTGGGCGTTTTCCCCTTGCGGTGCGGACAGCCGGTTGTCGAGAACCATGCGTTGGCGGCGGGTGTTGAGGCCGAGCACCGCCTGCTGGGTTTTGGTTTTGTATTGCAGGACGCGGGCGTCCTCGTTGGCGGCCTCATCGAGTTGGTTGCTGCGCACGACATTGCCAAGGGCCTGGCTGGCTTTTTCCTGGTCGCCCTGCTGGAGGTATGAGTTGGCTTGATCCAGCAAGGCGGAGGCGCGCTGGGAATCGTTCTTGCGCTTGACGACGGAAAACATCTGATAGTCCTCGAGGCGGAACGAGCCCATCACGTTCTGTTGTTTCAAATCGAAGTCCCCCTTGTGGCGGGTCATCCGCCAGCCTTCCGGCACCAGCACGCGCCAGGTCAGGTTTTCCATCGGCACGTTGAGTACCGGTCCTTCAAGCCGCAGCGCCGTGCCGGCTGCGGCGGAATAGACAAAGCGCACGCTGGCGGGCTTGCCTGCCTCCGGCGGCGCAAACACATAGAACAACCAGGCGTCATTCTCCCGCACCAGGTTGGCACCTTCGTCGTTGACCAACACGTTGTATAACCCGGCCCCCTGCGGCAGCTTCAACTTCAAGGTGGCTTTGCCAACCACTTCCATCTGCAAATCCACCGCGGTGAGGGCTTGCCCGTTGGGCGCCAGCAATGTTGTTAGGGATCCGGCGGCCACGCGCAACCGTTGCAAGTCGGCCAGATCGAGACGCTTGACGACCAGGGGCAGAGGGCCTTCAGGGTCGGCCACACGGAAAGCCAGCAAAGGTGCCACCGTGCCCGCGGCCTGGCCGAGCGTGGATTGCACCACCGCCCAATCCGCGCGCTGCCAACCGCGCGGCAATGGGCCCGGCTCCAGTTCGAGCCGGCCCGCGGTGCGCACCGCGGCGAAATAGGCGCTTTGCCGGACTTGCTCTAACACCAACGGCTCGATCTGTTCAGTACCATCGTCCTTGCTGCGGCGCTGGTACTCCAGCTCGACGCGGGTTTCCCCGGCCACGCCGCGTTGGAAGCGGATTTCCCACAGCCCCGGTTGTCCATCCACCGCCACCAAATCCGCCACCGCGGTGCCGCTGGCGCGGACCGTGGCCGCCGCTGCCGCATCGAGGCCGGGGATTCTGACCCGCAGCGCCTTGACGGCCGCATTTTCGATCCGATAACCTAACACGACGTGGCTGAGCATCTGTCCTTCGCGCAGGGTCGCTTCATGAAACACCTGCGCCGTCACCCACGGGTCGAGCTTGCCAATGGCCAGGCTCAACGCCCAATCGCTTTGCAACAGGCGATAGGCAAGGGCCCCGGGTTGCGCCGCCGCACGGGCGCTGGCTTTGGGTTGCTCGACCATCTCACGCGGGTCCACTTGCGAAACATTCTTGCGATTGACCGCGCGCACCTGCATGCCGCGTTCCGGCACCACGGTGACCACGCCGGTTTCACGTGCCGCATCCATCACGGTGAGCCGCGGCACCGTCCAGGCGGGCTGGGCGCCCGGCGGCGGGCCGGTTAGGGAGAGGGAAAAATCGCGCTTGCCGAGGGTCTTGCCGGTCAGATGCAGGGTCACCACCCGTCTGCCGCCGGCTTTGCTTTCGGTCCAGTGGCTCAGGCCCTCGCCGGTGGCGCTTTCGATCTCGAGCCCGTCCGGGACTTCGAGTGTCAGGCGGAAGACTCCGGAGCGGGTGATGGTCACTGATAGATCCGTGGCCACCAACAGGCGGTCCTCGCCGAGGGAAACCAATTGCCAGGATTCCGCCCGCAACTCGGGTGCCACCGCGGTGACTTTCACGCGGGCCTTGACGTCGCCTGTGCCATAGCGGAACGCATGTTGCAGCAGCACTTGCGGATGGCCGTCCTTGTCGCGCGGCAGCAAGGCCCCGGTAAAATCCTCCGGGTTGACCCGCGACAAGCCCTCGACATCGACGCGCTCCGGTTGGGCGTCATCGCCAAACGCCAGCGCCAGAAATCCGATCTCACCCGCCGAGCCGGTCACGCGCAAGGGTTCCAACTCGAGCTCGATTGGCAATGGTCCCGCGCCGCGCTGGGTTTCTATTGTTAGAGAAAAGGCCTGGGCCTGCGCCGGTTCCACAGTCACGCGCAATTCGCGGGTACCCGGATCAAACCGCCACGTGCCCACCGGACCATCCAGCACATCGCTGACCATGAAGCCCTCGGGGACCTTCATCACCAGCGCTGACAAGCGGCCTTGCGCCATGCGCACGGCCACGCGATGGCGGCCGTTGACCACGCCCGGCCCGGGCAGGAACAAGTTGGACACTTCGGCAAAGAAGCGGGTTTCTTCCGCCCCCACATCGCGCTGCTTGGCGCGGGCCTGGATGCTCACGGGATCCGCCGGACCCAACACCAGCACCGCACCGCTGGAGGTGGCGGCAAGTCCATCGATGGCCTTGACCCTGGCGGCATTCGGTGAGAAGAACTCCCATCCCGGTTGGTCCCAGCGCACGCTGATCTGGCGCAGCGCGGCAGGACCGCCGGGAAGCACCCAGCCTTTGTTAGGATCCGCCAAGGGCATCTCAAACACCGCCTTGCCAGTCATGCGCCCCGCGGTCTCCACCACGATGAAATACGCGTCCTGTCCGTCTAACGGAGATTTGACCACCCGCAGGCCGGCGCCCTCGAACCCGCCCAGCACCGCCGGTGCCCGCAGCAGCAAAAACCGCTCGCCCGCGTGCCCGCGCACCGTCACCTCCACGGTGCCGCGCAGGCGCCCGTCATGGATTTGCCAGTCGTGGATCATGGATTCCGCGGGCCTTGCACCCGCAGGCTCCGCGGCATTGCCGTCATTGATGAAAAATCCTGATAGGAGCAGGATGGCTGCGGTCGCCGGAATGGCCTGTCCCTTGCGTCTGCCACCAAAAAGCTGCCAGGCCCGTGGCGCCCCCCATAGCGCGGCTGCCAGTGCCACCAACAGGAAAAACACGGGTGCGCCACCATGGATGGCCAGCACCGCCACTCCTAACAAAGCCACACCGCAGGTTTTCCACCATGGGTCCTTGGCGAGGAATCCGCGTAACAGAACACCCATGCCAAAAGCCAAACCCAGCCAAACGCCCCAACTTGTCATTGCCCGCCATGGCGCCACGTTGCCAAGGTGGACCGCCACCTCGGCACCCGCCACCACCACCGGCGCGGCATAATCCAGCACTTTCGAGTTGCCGCGCATCGAGCCGAGCGCCGCCAGACCCAGTCCCAGCGCGCCAAGCGTCACCAGCACGCCACAGATCACCGACAAGGTTCGCCGCACATGGGCCGGATTTCCGATGCCAAGTGTTAGCGTTGTCGCCACTAACAAAGCTAGCAAACCTGCCGCACCGCGGTGTTTGGCGATCCAAGTGAAGCCATCCTCCGCCAACGCCGGCCGGATTAATTCCGCCGTGCCGCCGCGGGGCACCAACTGGCGGCCTTCGTCACCGCGGATGCCCCATTCGCCGATGATCACCGGAGCCGCCAGCTTGGGAGCGGTTAGTGTGACTGTTGTAGGTTGCTGGGCACGCGCGCCATACCGCAAGGAGACCTCGACCGCCTGCTTTGGATCGACCCGCGAGGGCAGGGGAATGAGGGTTTCGCCGCCATCCTGGCGGGCATTGACCGGTTGGCCATCGACCTTGGCCTCCCACAGCACGACCTTTTCCGGCAAGGTCATGCGCAGGGTGTTGCGGCCACGGGATTTCACGAAAAACCTGGCATCCGTCACCCACTCGCCATCGCGCGAGACCTGGCTGCTGAGCTTGAGGAAATCCACCACCTGTTCGGCGGTCTCACCCGGCGCGAACCATTGGATTTTGGTGCCGATCTTGAAGTCCCTGCCGGTGTATTGCCAGGCGGCCAGGGTTGGGGCGCTGCTGAGCAGGCGGAACTCGGTGGGCAACTCGCTCGGGTCGATGACCAGCAACGGGCCCTCGCTGGCGGCCACGGCGAAGTTCACTTGCAACGGGCTGACCACCTGAATGTATCCGCGCTCACCCTGCACACCTAACGGACGCACCTCGCCCGGTGACAACTCACCGCCCTGTGCATTCATCGGTTGCTCAAAGGTGATCAACACCGTGCCCGTGCCTAGCACAGGACGTGACAGCGGCACGATCACGGTGTTGCCTTCCTTGCGCCAGTCGCGTCCCACATTCTGACCGATGACATCGATGTTGCCGATACCGTCCGGCACGGAAATTTTCCATTCGGTGGCGGGCGCTCCGACCACGAAGTAATTGATCAGCACGCTGCCATAGGCCGCGCCCGACTTGAGTGAATAGAGATGAAACACATCCGCCTGCACGCTCTGGCCAAGCGCTTCCACCGCCAGGCTCACACTCCAGTGGTCCTCACGCAGGCGGAACGATTGTTGCAAACCCGCGGTCTTCTTTGGGAAAAATGACACCGGAACCTCGGCCACGCCCGCCGTCTTGCCGGCCACCAGTCGATAGCCCGCAGCCGCCGCCGCCGCCACATAGCCGCGGCGTGATTTCACCCCGGGGAATCCCAAGGGTGATAGATCCCACGCGCCCGCCTTGGCTGCCGCATTCTTTTCCAAGCGCAGACTCACGAGTTGCCGACCGCTCACCGCTTGTTTGAAAATCACCTTGAGGCGGCGCTTGCCGTCCTTGGTCTCGCTGGCCGCCACATAGTCCGCCACCGCCGCCCCGGTGACCGAGGCGACGGCATGATCCGCTGGAATCTCCAACTCCCACTCGCGCAAGGGTGCCTCGCGGATGTCCAGTTCAACCTCTGAAAACATCCGCCGGTCGGTCTCCGCCAGTTCATACACCGTGACCTCGGTGACCGATATCTCAGGCATCACCTGGTCCGCTTGAATGGCATAGCTGTAGTCCGCCGCAGGAAACCGATAGGCAAACACCTGCCGCAACTTCTCATCGACCCCGCCGGGGAATTGGCCCGGTGCCAGTTGGATCAAGCCCTTGGCATCGGAGACTTCGAGTCTAACAGCCCCGTCATTGGCCACCCGCAGCCAGCCGCTGTGGCGCAGCGCACCCACCGGCGACAGGCGCAGGGCTTCGGCACGCAGGGGAAATCCGCCCAAGGCGGCCTGGCATTCGATGACCATGCGGCCAGTGCCCTCGATCGGCTGATTGAGCTTCACCTCCAGGCGGCGCACACCCTTGTCCTCCTTGACCGACCACCCTAACACAGTCTCACCCGCCACGGATAGTACTTCACCCGGGCCGCTGAGCGTGAAGGCAAGATCCGCGAGCTTGCCTTGCAGCACGCGCAGATCCACCACCGTCAATTGCCTGAGCAAGCCGCTGCCGACCCTGACATCGGTGGTCTCCGTGCTGGAGAAAAACAAGGCGCCATCCTTCACCGCGCCGGCGACCCGCCAGGCTGCGGCTGCCGCACCACTGGCGGGCAGGAATCCGCGCCATTGTTCGCCGGCGTGCTCCGGCACCACGGAGGTGCTGCGGTTGAATTCAACCCCCTTGGGCATGCCCTCCATGCGCAGCGGTACCACCACCCCGGCAGGCAGGCTGAAATTGATTGCCCGCCAATCGCCCTTGCGCGTCACCGGCACTTCAAACGCGATGGCCACCGGCAAGTCGCCGGCCCGTTCCGCCACCAAGTCATACACATAACTCTCGTTCACCTTGCGCAACACCACATGCCAGCCGTCCCCGGCGACGCCGGACACCAATGCCACGCCTTGCAACAACTCGACCGCCGCGCCTTCCGCCGCCGCATGCGCCACTCCTGTTAGGTCAAATGCCACGCTGTCGCCATCAGTCGCCACCCTGCCGACCAAGGCAGCGTCCAGCAACTCCAACCCGCGTGCACCCGTGCCGCCGGCAAGCACCTGGACTTCCACCGCCGCCGCTCCCGATCCCACAAACGCACGCCCTTCCTTGGCCTCCACCGGCAGCAAGCCCTCCGCCTTGGTCACCCGCAGGTCGACGCCAGGGTCCGCGGATAGTGTTAGGCTCAAGGCCAACCCGGTCGCCGCGCCCGGTGTGGGCAGCACCATCGCCAGCGTGCCACCCGCCCCATCGGTAAAGACAAAGCGCGTCTTGACGCACACTTTTAGTTCGGCGGGCGGCTTCGCGTCCTTGCCCTCGGGGAGCAGCGGACGCAGGTCCAGAAACCGCGCGCCCTTGGCATCCACCCGCACCGACCAATCGCGCAGGCCGTCGCCGGTGACCGAGACGATTTCACCCGTGCCACCCAGACCGAGTGAGAGCACCTCGGGTCGTCCCTGGTGGACGCGCAGCACCAGTTGTTGCTCGCTGGTGACATCCGCCAGGCCGACCCGTGCCGCCACCGTTGCGGATGCCGAGAAAAACACCGGGGCTTCCTTGGGCGCCGGTTGCCATGGCATCAGGACCAGCGGTTCCTTGATTTCCTGACAGAGTCCGAGCGGGGCAAATATAAATGTTAGAAGTGCGAGCGTTTTCATATGATGTGAGGTGAGTTAGAGGCAATCCGTGAAATCTGTGTAATCTGTGGTTTCAAGACCGGGTGCCAAGGTGATTACTAACTGACAACCAATCCACCCTACAACTTCCCCACCACCTCCAACATCTCCGCCACCCGGCGGCTGTTGGAGTAGTATTGTTTGACGGTGGCCCGCGGGGCGGCCAGGAGTTTGAAATCAATCGCGTCGGCCAGCGGACCGCCGCGGAGTTTATCCGCAGCCAGCAACGCGAGTCCGGCCAGTTGCATCGATGGCGCGGATTGGTCAAACGCGGGCGCGGTGGCCTCATAGGGGATCGTCCAACTCCGCTCGACCATCCGGCCGCTGGCGGTATCGCGGAAGCGCACGCTCACCTCGCCGAGTTCGCCCGTGCCATCGGCGAGCGGCTCGACTTGATAGAGCGCGACCCCGGCCTCCTCGGCGGCGAGTTCCGCGGCGTCCACGGCGTCGTTGCGGAAGTCTTCGGTTTTGAGCCGGTGTTCCTCGAATCCCAGCAACTTGTATTTGCCCACCCGCTGCGGGTTGAAGCGCACCTGTACCTTGACATTTTCCGCCGCCGGGCGGAATGCCCCGGCCAGTTGCCGTGCAAAGCCGCCATCCGCGTCTGTTTCGGCGCCTGCCACCGAATAGCGGCCGTTGCCGTGGCGTGCCAGTTCGCCTAACAACCTATCATTCAACTCATTGGTGCCGATGCCGGCGACGTCGAAGGCCAGGCCTTTCTGGCGCAGGGCCTTGACCCGTTCCGCCAGGTGCAACGGGTTGGCATCGCCGAGGTTGGCCGCGCCATCGGTGAACAACACGATCCGGTTCTGCGCACCCGCCGATTGGTGTTGCAGCGCCATTTGTTCGCCAAGTTTCAGCGCCTCTTCCAGATTGGTGCCGCCCTCGCTGGCCGCCTGGTTGACCACTTCGTTGAGCAGGGACGCCTGATCGCCGGGCAGTGCGTCCGCCAGCAGGCGCGGGCGGCGCGAAAACCCGATGACCGTCACCGAATCGTTCTTGGTCAACAGGCCGCCAAGTTGGGTCAATGCATTCTGCATGGCCAGCCTGCGGTCTTCGCGAGCCATGGAGCCGGATTGATCGACCAACAAGGTAAGCCGCAGCGGTTGTGACGCACTCCGTCCGGCGGCCCCCGTGCGCAACGCCACTCTAACCAGATTCCTGCCGGGGATCACGGGGTGGGCCGCTTGTTCGACCCGTGCGGCCACCGGTTCGCTGCCGCCTGCCGCGGGGTCGCCGTAATCCACCGCGTTGTAGAATTGTTCCAGCTTGATGCTGGCTGGCTCCGGGCGTTCGCCGCGCGCCAGTGCCGCCCGTGCCATCTTGAACGAGGCATCGCTGATGCTCAGCGAGAACGTCGAATAGGGTGCGGCGGCGGCCGTGCCTTCGGCGGTTAGATCAAGAGCCGGCTTCTCCTCGGGCTTGGCTTTCTCATCCTCCGGCTCGGCCGCGGCCGGCGGCTCTGGCAGCTTATCGGATTCCTCATTATCAACGGCGGGAACCGCGGCACCGGGTTGCGCGGGTGCAGTCATTTCAGCCTTCTTATCGAATGCCCGGAAGAGTTCGGTGGTGGATTGGGGCTTCTTGGACGGTGACGCATCCGCCGGGACTGCAAGCTCCCGCCCACCGTTCACGTCCTTCGACAACTCCTTACGCTCACCCTCCTGCATTGCGACCGATTCAAATTCAGCAGGCGGGAGCGGCTCAGCCTGATCGCGAATAAGTCCTCTTAAGGTAGGAAGGACTTCAGTCCGTGTGAGTTCCGGTGCAGAGGAGGCCGCAGGGGCGGCCGGCTTGGCCGCGGCCTCGGCGTGGGCCACTCCGTCGTCACTGCCGCTGGCATTGCCAAAACCCTGTCCATTGCCCGAGCCACCCAGACCTCCGACCGTGCCGCCATTAAGCGAGGTCAGCGGTGCCAACTCACCGAATTGGTCACCCAAATCTGATAGTTTGTCAGCCAATCCATCAGCTTTGGCACCCGCGCGGCGTTTGGCAGAATCGGCAAGCTCAGACGCAGATTCACGAGCCCGGGGCCGGCCTTCCAAGCCGTGGACCGCGCCGGTTTCAGGAGCGATGGCGGCAGCCAAACGTGGCGCCGATGGGGGTCTGGCGGCTGGTTTGGGCGTCGGCTTGGAGGCAGCCGGTGCGTCCGTGCGAAGCTCATCAAGCACACGCGAGTCCTTGGCTGAGTTGGCGGCCAGATCGCTTGTTGCCTTGGCTTGCGGGGCTTGCGGGATTTCCTTATGGCGCTGCCTGCCATTCTCCATGGCCAGTGCCTGCGGCACCGGTGCTTCGTAGGGAATGGGCTTGAGTTCGGATAGAATCGCCTTGGGCGTGCCCTCGATCACTTCGGGCGGGTAATCGGTTTGAAGAGGCACGAGTTTGCCAGCCGACG
Organism: Akkermansiaceae bacterium; assembly: GCA_903826205.1. Lineage (GTDB taxonomy): Bacteria > Verrucomicrobiota > Verrucomicrobiia > Verrucomicrobiales > Akkermansiaceae > Luteolibacter. The sequence goes on along the minus strand of CAIKDP010000276.1, from coordinate 604 downwards.
ACAGCTTCTTGGCGCAGTTCATCGAAGCTGGTGCAAAAAGGCCTGCAAGCGCGGCCATCAAGGTCAAACACGCGGCAATGGCCAGCAGGGTCCTGCGAGCGCTGAAATGGTTGCGCTTGTCGCGCGTTGCCTGTTGCAGATCCGCCATTGTCTGATCGCCGAAAAGCTCGTCGAGTGCCTTGCGTTTTTCCGGCGGCAGCTTGGCTGAATGGTCGGACTCCTGGGCTTCGGCCTCGGTGAGCAGACCGTGGAGGGCGCGCATGCGGCGGCGGAAGACTAACAACTCAGGCCGTTCCTCGCACAGGCGTTCCAACTCCGTGGCTTCAAACGCGGAGGCATCCCCGAGCACCCAGGCCACGATCCGGGCCTCGATCGGTTCGTCGCCGATGGTGTCGAATGTAGGTTTGTTAGGCATGGTGAAGGGGAGACGTTAGAAAGTAAATGAGTAAAGAAGTAAGTGAAGAGGGTCACTGGTCACTGGTCACTGGTCACTGGTCACTGGTCACTGGTCACTGGTCACTGGTCACTGGTCACTGGTCACTGGTCACTGGTCACTGGTCACTGGTCACTGGTCACTGGTCACTGGGGGAAGAGGAAGAAGAGG
>CAIKDP010000275.1 GCA_903826205.1 Akkermansiaceae bacterium | reverse complement strand
TGCCAGACGGCGAGCGCGAGCAAGGCCGCCAAGGCCAGTGTGGCCGGCACGCCGGCTTCCGCCGCCATCCACAGCCAATCGCTTTCCGGGTGGTAGCAGTCCGCATCGTTGGCTGTGGCGGAGAGGTTTTTATATTGTGGAAAGAGGTAATAATACTGGCCGGCGCCGATGCCGGTCCATTTGAAATCCCGGATCAAAGCGAGGGTATCGAGGGCGATGGGAATGCGGAGATCCAAGTCCTGACAGCCATCGAGCACGGGTTTGGCGGCGTCGGGAGTTGCCGGCGTATCGATCAGGACGCTGGCCTTGTCGACGGTTTTGGTGAGGCGGCCTTTGACGCCGGTATCGACGATGAAAAACAGCCCGAGCGCCGCCAGCGCGATCAGGGCGAGCGCCCATAATCCGTGCCGTCCGAGGTAGCCCTTACCTAACATGGTCAGCCAGGCCAGGCAGCCGATGGCCACCAAGACCACGCCTCCGCGGCTCATTGACCAGCCAGCCACCGCCCACAGGCACACGCCGGTGCCGGCGAGGGCCAGGGTCATGGCGAAAAACCGCTTGTCGCGCAGGGCTTGCAGCACATTGCCCAGGCCGCAGACGGCGCCCATGGCGAGGTAGGTGGCGCTGTGGTTGCGGTTTGGGAAAAACCCGAAATGCGATTCCCCGGCAAGGTGGCCGCCGTGGGGCATATCCAGCATGATCCGTCCCAGGATGGCGTAGGCAGCCACCCCCAGCGTGAAGGTCAGTGCCACCACCCGCACCTGCGAGGGCGACGAGCGGTGGCCCGCCAACCACAACCCGGTCAGCAGCATGATCACAAAGCCGCCGAAAGTCTCCGCCGCCTGCCGCGATTGGATGGCCACCTGCGTGCCGGTCTCCACGCCCAGCGTCGCGAGTTGCTGCCGCCATTCCGGTTGGTGGAACCATGCGGCCGGCAGAAACGCCGCCATTCCGCCGACCCCAAACACCAGCGCCAGTATCCACCACGGCCGCGGCACACCCACCACCGGCGGCCGCAGCAGCATCAACACGCCGACGCATCCTAACAAAACAGCGTGAAACCCCGCCCACGGACCCGCCACAAACAGGCTCATCACGCACAGCAGCACGCAGAACGGGCCAAACACCAAGCGTGACCCGGGCTCGGCCGGCGTGTGGTCTAACGGCCCGGCATGGCGGCTGGCGGGCTCATGGCGACTTGTTCTCATGGGCGCAACCCGAAACCAATCGCCACGCTTTGTCAATCCCATAGGCGCAATTGAATGTCCAACCCCCAATGTCCAATATCCAATTTCCAAGGTGAAGAAATGGCGGTGCCCTGACTGATGCTACCGCGCCGCCCGGGCTAGAACAATGAGTAGATGAACGGTGCGGCGCCTGTGCCGGCGAGCAGGGTGAGCAGTCCTAACAAAAGCAACAGGCCCAGGATCGGCAGCATCCACCATTTCCGGTTGTCCTTCAAAAACGCCCACAGTTCGGTCATGAAGCCGCAGCGGTCTTGTGCGGCGGCGACCTTTTCGAATTCGTTTTGGCGTTGGCTCATGGCGGAGGGCGTGGGAGAGAGGAAGAAGAGCGGCAGGTGGGTGCCAGTCCACCCTAGCGTCCATCGGTGCCTGCCGCAATGCAAAACAGCCCGACACGCAAATCCGCCCGCGCCTGCGGATGATGAGGGGAGATTGTAAACAAATTACTGCGGTAAACTCTGCCTTTCCTCCACACATGCCGCCCGCGTTCTCACCAACGCGCCCACGCAGAAAGCACCCTATCTAACGAGCGAGTGAGGGGCACGCGAGGGGCTGCCGCGGCTAGAATTGGCGGAAATAGCGGCGCAAGTCCTGAGGCGTGTGTTTGGGTTCCCAAAAACTCGGCTGCGCCGGGGCCGGCTTGCGGCCGAGCCAATCCCGCCCGCGCAGCCGGAACCACAGTGCCACCGGCGTGAGCACCAGAAAATACAGCAACAGCAGCAGCAGTGTGGAGAGGCACCAGCCGATGGGAAACGCCAGCACCATTCCGGCGATGAAAACCCAGCGCAGCAGCGCCGGTCGGAACAGGCCCGGCAGGCCCACCAGCACCGCGGCGGCCGCCAGCACCATGCCTAACAACGGCCGTTCTCTAACGAAATACTCGCAGCCACCAAGCGTGAGCCCCCCGCCGAGCCAGAGCGCGGCAAACTGCCGGAGCACTTTAGGGTTCGGGTGGAGGGGGATATCGGACCATTGCATGGGGTCAGTCGGGATGGAATTGGGCCAAATGTTGTTGGCGGGTGGCCCGGGTGGCCGCGGGGTTCATGTGTTCCTTGAGCAGCAGGCAATCCTCCAGCACGAGGGCGTCCATGTCGGTGGCCAGAAAACACCGGTAGGCGTCCTCCGGCGTGCACACGATCGGCTCGCCGCGGATGTTGAAGCTGGTGTTGACCAGCACCGGGCAGTTGGTGAGTTGCTCGAAGGCTTTGAGCAAGCGGTAATACCGCCCGTGGCGCGGTTCGTCGACCGTCTGGATGCGCGCGCTGCAATCCATGTGGGTGATGGCCGGCAGCGATGAGCGGACGATGTTGACCCGCTCGCGCAGGTCGGTGGCGGCGGCCATCGTCTCCCGGTCTGCCGCAGTCAAGGCCACCCGGTGCTCTTCTAACAATGGTGCCACCAGCGACATGTACGGGCTGTCCTGGCCGGCCCGCAGCGCGAAATACTCATGGGCCCGATCCCGCAACACGCTGGGGGCAAACGGCCGGAAACTCTCGCGGAATTTGATTTTGAGGTTCATGGTTGTCTGCAGGGCGGGATTGCGCGCATCGCCCAGAATGCTGCGCGCGCCCAGCGCCCGCGGGCCAAACTCCATGCGTCCGTGAAACCAGCCGACGATCTTGCCGTGGGCAATGAGTTGAGCCACCCGCGTGAGCAGCGTTGCCTCGTTGTCTATCAGTTCGTAGGGTGTGCCCTCACCTGACAGGAACTCGGTGACCGCCGCGGTGGTGTAGCGCGGGCCGAGCAAGCTCCCTTGCTGGCTGTCTTGGCCCGCCGGCACGCGCGGTTGGTCTAACAATTGGTGCCAGGCAAACAGGGCCGCGCCGAGGGCACCCCCGGCGTCGCCTGCGGCCGGTTGGATCCAGAGTTGGTCGAAGGGGCCCTCGCGCAGCAAACGGCCGTTGGCCACACAGTTGAGGGCCACCCCGCCGGCCATGACGAGGTTGGTCATGTGGGTTTGGCGGTGGACCTCGCGGGCCATGCGCAGCACGATTTCCTCGGTTGCCTGCTGGATGCTGGCGGCCAGATCCATGTGGCGTTGCTCCAACAGGGATTCCGGCAGTCGTGGCGGACCGCCGAAAAGTTGGTGGAACTTGTTGCTGGTCATGGTCAGCCCCTGGCAATAGTTGAAATAGTCGAGGTTGAGCCGGAAGCTGCCGTCGGGGCGCAGGTCGAGCAGGTGGCTGAGGATTTGTTCCAAAAACACGGGTTGGCCGTAGGGTGCCAAGCCCATCAGTTTGTATTCGCCGCTGTTGACCCTGAACCCGCAGTAATAGGTGAATGCCGAATAGAGCAAGCCCAGCGAGTGGGGGAAGCGCAGGTGTTGGCACATCGCCAACCGGTTGTCCACGCCGCTGCCAAAGCTCGCCGTGCTCCATTCGCCGACCCCGTCGAGTGTTAGAAAGGCCGCACGTGCAAACGGGCTCGGAAAAAACGCGCTGGCCGCGTGGCTCTCGTGGTGGTCGGTGAAAAGCAGCCGGGCACGTTTGGCACCCGCCAGGTGTTGGCGCAGCGTGCGGCGCAGATGCAGCTTGTCCTTGAGCCACACCGGCATCGCCAGGCGGAAACTTTGGAACCCCTTCGGCGCATAAGCCAGATAGGTTTCCAGCAGGCGGTCGAACTTGGTCAGGGGCTTGTCATAAAACACGACGTAGTCCAACTGCTCCGGATCCAGACCGCCTTCAGCCAGGCAATATGCCACCGCCTGGCTCGGAAACCCGGCATCGTGTTTGTTGCGGCTGAAGCGTTCCTCTTGGGCGGCGGCGACGATTTTGCCGTCCACCACCAAGGCGGCGGCGCTGTCATGATAAAATGCGGAGATGCCAAGGATGGCGGTCACGGGTGCCACCAGCATCGGGAGAACCAATGGCACAAGTCAACCGTTAAGCATTCAACGGTTAGGCGCAAGCCGCCGGGCCTCCTGCACATGGCGCAGCGCCTCATCGGGACGACCGAGGGCTTTCAGGGCGTTGGCGCAGTTCAGATGGGCCGCGAGGTAATTCGGGCTGAGCCGCAGGGCCTCCTCGCAGTGGGTCAGCGCCTCCGGATAGCGTTGCAGGGCATTGAGGGCGTTGGCCAGGTTGTTGTGGGCTTCGGGCAGATCCGGGTTGAGGCGCAGGGCCGCCTCATAGTGGGTGACCGCTTCCTGCGGGCGTCCCGTGGCGTTGAGCGCATTGCCGAGGTTGAGGTGGGCCTCGAGGTAATCCGGATTGAGGCGCAGGGCTTCCATGCAATGCGCGGCGGCCTCCCGCGGGTACTTCAACGCATTGAGCGCGTTGGCCCAGTTGTTGTGGGCTTCCGCGTAATCCGGCTTGAGCCGCACGGCCGCCTCGCAATGCGCGAGCGCCTCCTGCGGCCGTCCCAGGTTCGTTAGGGCGTTGGCCCAGTTGTTGTGGGCCTCGGCATAGGTCGGCTTGAGGCGCAGGGCTTCCGCGTAGTGCGGGAGCGCTTCCTGGGAGCGACCCAGTGCCTGAAGCGAACTGCCCAAATTGTTATGGGCTTCGGCATAGTCCGGCTTGAGCCGCAGTGCCTCCTGATAGCGTGCGATGGATTCCTCCAGGCGACCCAACGCCTGAAGGGAATTCCCCCAGTTGTTATGGCCGTTCGGGTAGTCCGGTTTGAGCCGCACGACTTCCTCGAAATGCGGGATGGCCTCCGCGGGGCGGTTGAGCCCGTTGAGGTCGTTGCCCAGGTTGTTGTGGGCCAGCCAGCAGCCTGGGTTGCGGCGGATGGTTTCCTGATAGAGTGTCTGCACATCGGCGTACTGGCCGCATTGCCGCCAGGTCAGGGTGCCGAGCAGGCCGGCGAGGAGGCAGCCTGACACGACCTGCGCGCGGGCTGAATCGCCGCGCCAGCGGGCCAACAACGCGACCCCGCCGGCGCAGCCCAGGGTGATGATTCCGAGGCTGGCCAGGTATTGGAAATGATCCGCCACGAACGAATAGCGGAAGGGATAGACATTGAAAAAACCCATGACCGGAAACAGCGTGCCACCGAAAAAGAGCATGGCCGCCAGCGGTGCCCGCGTGCGCTTGCGCAGCAGCCACAGGCCGGCTAACAGTCCGAGCGCGGCGAGTGGGAAAAGGTATTGCCACCCGGCGTGCTGGCTGATTTCCCAACGTGGATAGATGAAGATCAGGTTGTCAGGCCACAGCAGCTTGCCGAGGTAAAACCAGACCACCCGGCCGGCAATCAGGCTGCGCTCGACCAGCGAGAATTGGAATTCGGGGCCCGCCGCGCCGATGTATGTCCGTTCCACCCAGGCGGTGAAGAGTCCGCCCACCGCACCTAACCCGAAAAACGGTGTCAGCGGCAGTGCGTCGCGTCGCCAGCCGAGGCACCCGCGCCGCCACCAGAAAATGACCAGCAGTGCGGCCGGCAGCGTGGCCGTCACGGTTTTGCTCAGCAGCGCCAGCAGGAACAAGCCGAGGGCGGCGGCATACCAGCGCCGGGTGCGGTCCGCGTCGAAGCGCAGATAACAGAGCATCGCTGATAGATAGAACACCGCCGACAGGGTGTTTTTCAACTCGGTGATCCACGCCACGGATTCCACATGGACCGGGTGCAGCGCAAACACCAGCGCGGCGAGCCAGGCACCGGGGATGGCCAGGCGGCGCAGGACCAGCGCCACCAGCAATGCCGCCGACGAGTGCAGGAACAAATTGACGAGGTGGTATCCCGTTGGAGCGTCGCCCCACAGCCGGTGTTCCAGCCAGAAGCCGCTGTGCATCAGCGGATAGTATTGCTGCGTGGCGCTCACATCGAACCAGATCCGGTACAATCCGAGCCAGGAGCGCAACTCGGGCCGGGTCACGTGAGCGTCGTCATCCCAGATGAAGCCGCCATGCCATGCCGGCAGATAGGCCAGGAACACCGCCGCCAGCAGCGCCGCCGCAAACAGCCAGAAGGTGTTAGGGACGGATGGGGCCTGCCGCCCCCCATTTGCCGTGCCCCCTCCTGAGGAATCATCCTGACCACATGCTTGCATCGCGGCAAGGGTAACCGGCGAGCCATGGACCGCAATCAGATTTTGGCGAGCTGTGGTTGTCCTGGCAGGGTAGGGCGGTCCGGCCCGGTCCGCCGACTTGTCCGCCACGGAGTGCGGCGGCTTGCCGTCGCCTGGGAGAGGATGGAGCTTGCCCCATGCGGCGGTGCCCATGCCTGCGTGCCCAAGGCTTAGTTCATGGCATTCTTCCGCATGACGACACGAATGTCGTCACTCCTTAAGGGCAAGAGGCATCCAGGCGGTCACCCGCGATGCCTGAGAATGCAACGGATCGCGCGCAGGCCGTCCCGCCAGCCGATTTTTTTGCCTTCCGCGCCGCTGCGCCCGGCGTAGGAGACGGCCACCTCGCCAACGGGCACCTTGAGTCTGGCCACCTCGGCGATCAACTCGGGTTCGACGGCAAAGCCATCCTCATGGAGAGGGATCTGCTTGAGAACCTCCCGCCGGAACAACTTGTAGCAAGTCTCCATGTCCGTCAGATGCAGGCCGGTGCAACGGTTCGATAGCCATGTTAGAAACTTGTTGCCGGCATGGTGCCAGAATCCCGACCCGCTGCGCATCCCGCCCGCCGAAAAGCGCGACCCTAACACCACAGCGGCATCACCCGCCAGAATCGGCCGCAAGAGCTTGGGATATTCATCCGGGTCGTATTCCAAATCGGCGTCCTGGATGATCACAAAGTCCGACGTCACCTGCGCAAAGCCGGAGCGGAGGGCGGCGCCCTTGCCCTGGTTGGTGCCATGACGGGTGATGCGGATGCGTGGGTCGGTGCCGGCCAGTTGCTGCATGCGCTCCCATGACCGGTCCTGTGAACCATCATCGATCAACACCAACTCGCCGACCTCCGGGCGCGCCAGGACCCGCGCGACGATGCGGTGGAGCGTGTGCTCCTCGTTGAACACCGGCATGACAACCCCGAGGCAACCGGGCGGTATGGGTGTGTGACTCATCAAATAAGTTAGTGACGCTCCCCGCCCGCCAGCGCATCGGCCAGCGCCTCCGCCATGAAAGCGTGCCCTTGCGGTGTGGGATGACACCAATCGAGATAAAGGGCAGCGGGTATTGGTCCGCTGGCTCGCCGGAGAAACAACTCGTTGACATCGAGAAAGCCGGTGTTTTCCGTATTGGCGACCTCCGCGATCACCCGGCGGTACGAGCGCTTGCAGTTCTCGGGAAACGGATGCTGCTCGATCGCCTGTTCCAACAATTCGCGCCCGCCCGCAGGGTCGCGGTCGCTGATTGCCAGACCCTTGATCCACAAGGCGCAAAAGGACTCGGGGTTGGCCTCAAGCGCCGCGTTGACCTTGGCTAACAGTTGTTGGGATCGGCCCGCCTGGCTCAGCTCCGTCACCTCCCCGAAAAACGCCTTCCATTTTTCCCAGCCCGAGAACTGCTCAAACCGCTGCGGTGCAAAATACAAATTCACCGGCGGACTCACCAAGACCACCCTGGCATTGGCGGCCCGGGCAACTCTAACGATCTGGCGCAGGTTTTCGGCGAATTCGTCGCGGCTCACCCGCGGTACCGCCTTATCCAGCGTAGGGGCAATGAACGGTTGCGGCTTTTCGGGCCGCAGCTTTTCAGCTGCCCATACCAACGCCCGGCTGGATGAAAGCGCCGCCCCCACCCGACCGCTCAGCGCACGGTCGGCATCCATTTGCCTATCCGAGCGTGCCGCCGGCCACGCTTCGTTGTTACCCAAGCAGATGACGACCACTGCGGGTTTCCAGAGAGGCACAAGTTTCTCCGCCACCAACCGGACCTGCCACGAGCTGTATCCCGGTACCCCGGCATTGACGACGTTCCAACTGTTAGGCGACTTGGCGTCGTCGTTGAGCCGCGCCTGGAGTTTGGCGGGATAGGTATCGGCCAGCGCGACCCGCCAGCCGAAGGTGGTTGAATCACCCAAGCATAACACCGTCCTGCGGCCCGCTACCGGGTCGTCGCCGCGCATGCCCTGCTGGTTCGTGCGGACCGGCACCCCGAGAAACGATGTCTCCACGGCGGGCCGCAGTTTCCAGTGCAGCCGCCAGTCTTTGATGAACAATTTTTCCGAGTTGGGATCCCCGCCGAACGCGATTGCCCGAAAGGCCTCCAGCGGCGGGTTGGCAAGCCGCACGATCCCTTCCGGGATGCCCCATCCAATCACCAGCACCAGACCCACCGCGATCAGGCGGAACCCGACCTTGCGCCGCGCGGAAATCGCGGGCAAGTCCCCGGGCGCCAATGCCGGATCGTTTGTGGGGTGGGCGTGCATGGGAGAAAGTCAATGGACGGGCAGGAGCGCGGAAGCTGGGATGGAATCGCGCCGGGCCGGTCACCGCGATGATGGGTAGCGGGGAAGCCGCCGGTCCACAAGGGGGAATTTGGCCCGGGCGGCGGTGGTCCCTTCACCCCATGGCAAGTGTTGTTCCCTGTATGGCGCGTCCCTTGCGCCGAGCGGGTTGCAATCTAACAAATCCGCCGCAGCCCAACGGGTTTGGCAACAACCACAAAAAACCGCGGAAGCAGCCAGCCCCCGCGGTTTAATTTGGTGGTTGAATTATGTTAGATATTATTGAGCGGCAGGAGCGGGGGCTGCGTCCGGGGCTTTGTCCGGGCCTTTGCCCTTGCCTGGACGATGTTTGCCGCCGGGGCCCGGGCGACCATGTTGGGGCATGGCCTTGCGCTCTTCATCGTCGATTTTGCCATCGCCGTTTTTGTCGAATTTCTTGAGCATTTCCGCCTTGTGTTCTTCACGCATGGCGGTTTCTTCCTCGGGGCTGAGTTTGCCATCGCCGTCCTTGTCATATTTCTTGAGCATTTCAGCCTTGCGGGCTTCGTGCATGGCGGTGCGTTCGGCCTCGTCGAGTTTGCCGTCCTTGTTGGTGTCGAATTTTTCGAGGACGTCGGCTGGAATCGGGCGTTCCGGGCGTTTTGGGGCGTCCTTGGCGTCTTGGGCGGCGACAAAGGCGCTGCTGCCAAGCAGCGTGCCGAGGGCAATGTGGGTGGTTGCTTTCATGGATGGGTGTGGTTTGGGGTTGGGGGTTGCGGGGGACCGGAG
>CAIKDP010000274.1 GCA_903826205.1 Akkermansiaceae bacterium | reverse complement strand
GGTTGGATTGGGCTTCGTGGTTGCGGCAGCGTTCAAGCCAGACCGCGTTGTGGGTGGCCTCGGCAGGATATAGCAGATCACCGTCGATTTCACCAGCCTCGTTCCGGCGGAAGGCCTCGATGGTCATCTGCCGCGCCAGCGGGAGTTCGGGCCACTGGCGGTGGTCGTCGGGGAATACCCATGATTGTCGGGATCCATCCCATTGGCGCGACGGAATCCCGTATACGCGGTCCCATGAGGCGGGTTCGAGCTTGATCAGATAGAAACTGCATGACTCATGAAGTACGACCGGTCCGGTTGGACGGGAGGGGGTTGTATCGTTGGTGTCCATCTGGTTATTTATGGTTATTGGGGTTGTGCAGGATGACGAGAAGTGCCCGGCTCAGTGGGACGCGGGCGCGGGCATGCGGTGATTTTTGAAATACGGGTTTCCTATCAGGCGTGCAAGACTTTCCGTCTGGAGATTCAGTCCACCGCCAGTTACTGAGCAGGCTCCCCGTGCAGCATGAGAGCAGTCGGCCCTGATCATCTCCATATCCTGTCTTTTCCAGCTTGACGCCTCGAACACCAGCGCATAGCCAACACCTGAACCAACGACAACCATGGCAACACGTAAGAAGGCGGCGGCGAAGAAGGCGGCGGCGAAGAAAGTCGCAGCGAAAAAGGTGGTGAAGAAGCAAGCCGCGCCCCCGGCCAAGGAAGCCGCTAAGAAAGCGGTTAGCAAGGCCCCGGCCAAGGCTGTGAAAAAGGCCGCAGCGAAGAGGGCGGCCAAGAAAGCCCCGTCCAAGAAAACCGCGGCCAAGAAGACCCCAGCCAAAAAGACCGCAGTGGAAAAGGTGGCACCGCGCGGAGGCAAGGCTAGGCTGGTCGAGACCGTGGTGGTACCGTCGGAAGATGTTTCTGAGTTTGTCACCCCTGAGGTAAAGACGGCTATTGCGGCTGCCCAGAGGGTGCTTGGCACCGCAGGGAACATGTCGGTGGCGCAGATCCTTGGCAACATTAGGCAATACGCCGATCACGCGGCTGCCCATGTCGCAGGCACCAGAAGTTCAGGTTGCCTGGCTCTCATCTGCGGATGGACCTGCGGCAAGCTGTTGCTTGCGGCCAAGAACTCGTTAGATCATGGGAAGTTCGGCAAATGGCTTGACGAGGCGGTCGTGTCCGACCGGATCAGCCAGCGCACCGCCCATCGTTACATGCAGTTGGCTGAGGGGTGCACCGATGTGACGGCCCTGCTCGAATTGCGATCGCTGCGGCAGGCATACCTCGCCTGCGGCATCCTGCCCGCACCCGCGACTGGAGGCGGGCAGCGAAATCGGGGCCAGTTGGTCACCACCGATATGTTGCTCACTAGCGTGGCCAGCTTGCAGAAAAGTTTGAGGCGATTTGATAAAGACAAGATAACATTGGCAGAGGACGACCGGGGGCAGTTGGCAATGCTCAGGGACCAAATCATCGAGTTTTTCAACACTATACTTGGCTAGCTTTGATGAATGATCAACAGGAAGCACCGATGATCTCGGCGATGCACGACTCGCCAGCCACCATCGAACCCAACCATTTCAAATACAAGAGCTTGAGCAGTTGGGCGCTCAACCTTTTCATGGGCTGTGTCCATGGATGCCGCTTTTGCTACGTCACCGACACCAGCACCAGAAGGCAGAAAGGCTTGCTTAAACCATTCGGCGTGAATGACCCGGTGCAGGATTGGGGTAGCTATGTGCTGGTCCGTCCGTGGATCAGGACGAAGTTTATGGCGTCGTTGCTCGAAGCGGAACAAACCCACCCGGGATTCCTCAACGCAGACGGCAACCGGGCTATCATCCTTTGCAGCACGACCGACCCATACCAGCTGATCCGCAACACGGACAGGGCCAAGCAGGAACAACTGAACACCCACGCGCGTTGGATGCTCAGGGAAGCGCTTGAGCTGATCCGCGACCACTCGACTCTCAACGTTCGCATCCTCACCCGCAGCCCTCTGGCGCGCGAGGACTTCGACCTGTTCAAGACCTTCGGTAACCGCTTGCTGCTGGGAACCAGCCTGCCGACACTCGATCCGGTTCTTGGCAGGCTCTATGAACCACGGGTGCCGGCACCGGCACAGAGGCTCAAGCTTCTCACTGACGCGCATGCCGCGGGCATCAACACGTTCGTGGCTGTGGCCCCGGTCTTCCCCGAGGTCGGATACAAGGGGATGCTGAGGATTTTCAACGAGGTGAAGAAAGCGCAACCATGGACCATCTTCATGGAACCGGTGAACCTGCGGCTGGGTATTGCCGAGCGCATCCAACGTGAGGCGCGGAAGCTCGGGCGGGAAATCGACATGACCCCTTACACCGACACCGCGGCTTGGGCACACTATGCGATCGGAGCTCTTCGCGACGCGGAGCGCGCGGCGGCAGAGGCCGGGGTTGCCGACCGTCTGCACCTCTGGCCCGATCATACCGATCTCAGGACGGCCAAGGTGGTGAAGGCTCAAGAGGATCCAAAAGCCTATCTCGCATGGCTCCAAGGGTATTGGGACCGCATCAGCGAGTGGCCGGGAACGACGACTAGGAATAGATAATCGGCAAATTCGCCACATATGGCGAATTTGAGGGTGGTAGGACTTCGAAAGCATGTGAGGTGATTCTTGCAGGCCGCTTCCGCCAAGCCCTCAATTCCGGCGTCCCGCACAACCAAATGTTCAAGGCGTCCAACCAAGGGTGCGCTCGTCAAGGTCGACAACCACCGGACAATGGTCGCTGAACCGCCATCCGGCATCATCGTTCAACACATGGCAACCTGCCATCGCCGGGACCAGCGATCGGGATATCAAGGCATAGTCCAGTTGTTTCGGTTGGCTGTCGGGGCGGTTGTTGTGCCGGTAGGTCTGCACGTGCGCGCAAGCATCGCCATCCGGGCATCCGCAGTCCGTTAGTCCCGGTCGGCTCGCCCGTGTATGGGCAATGCAGTCGGTCATTCCCCACGCCCTGAGGCGCGCGAATACTGCCGTTGCCTGATTCTCCTGTGTCTTCTCGCCCTGTGTGGTCATGTTCAGGTCGCCTGCAAGAACCACCGGAAACCGCTTGGAGGATTCGAGTACTCCCGTGAGGTCGGAAATCATGCGGTGCAATCTCGCGCATGCATACATCTTACTCGTCTGGCCGGGCATCACCTCCCATTGGCCGTATAGGCTCACTGCCGTGAACAGATGACGTCCCCGCGCATCCAGGATGTCCGCCACCGCGCAAGCTCCGGGGTGGCTGTCCGGCAATTCACCCGCAGCCGCAGGCGTCAGGTAACAATCCGTCAGGGATACCCGTTTGCGTGCCCGCAGCTTGAGGCCCGGTCGCAGCGCCACCACGGCGGAGCCCCAATTGAACTTCTTCTCATCAATGGGATTGTATACCGATGCGAATTCGCCAGGAGGTGACGCCTCCTGCACAAGCGCCAGATCCGCGCCAATCTCGTCACGGAGATAGTCCCATGCCTGCCTGCGTGCCGCTTGTGACCGCATGCAGTTGTTCATGTTCCAACTGACAATCCTCATTTCTTCTTTGCGTTAGGGGGGCTGGGGCAGTCAAGTTGATGAGTGGCACTGTAGTTCTAATGTCGGGTTCCGCCAAGAGTGTAATGACAGCAAGCGCCCGGAATCTTGTCAGACCTGCAGCGAGAAGATTGCTTTTCCGGGTTGGAGTGCCAACCAAGCGGAGCAGAGAGAGCGGGGATGTGTTACGCCTTCTCCAGCAGCTTCTCTGCCTTGCTGAGGGTCGTGGCCGTGTGCTTGCCGTTGACCAGCTTGGCGGCAGCGAGGGTGGCTTTCAACCCGGTCAACGCAGCCTGGGCGGCGGCGAACGCCTTCTTCTCATCGCCGTACTTCTTGTCAGAGAAATACTTGTTGAACGCGGCTCCCTTGCTGCTGAGGGATAGACGCCAGCCCTGGAAGGCGGCGGTTTCATAGGTGAAGCGGGTCAGGTTCTTGATCGATTTCATGGTGGTTGGGGGATGTCTTTATTCTCACGAGAACCTATCCGATATCCGGGGCATTTCAAGTATAATGTGCTCATTTTGATGGAGTTGTCCTCGCGACTGGCGCTCACCCGCCTTCTTCTCGCCGCTGTGGACCTCACCGCGTTCCCACCGGTAAACCTGACACCCGTAAAATTATAGCGGGATAATGTTGACCGTTTCCGCATGTCCATGATAGGAACCGACTGTTATCAGTTAGGTGGCCTGCTGCTTCAACCATTACTCCTCACGTCGATGTTCCAGCGAATCCTCTGCGCCCTTGTCATCAGTCACGGCTTGCTTGCGGCGCAGCAGGCACCAGCGGCTACCTCACAGGTTCAGCCCGTCGATGAGCCCCTCCCGTTGCTGGACACCGGGATTCCCGGTGGGATCGCCGACGGCACACCGTCGATACCCGCCCCATTGCCCGAACCCCTGCAATTCAGCGTCAAGCGCACGCTCACCAGCCGCAGGCAGGTCACGGAGGCTCCCGAGATCATCGGTCTGCCACCCGTGAGAGGCACCATCAACGTCACCGTGCAGTTGGTGGAAGATCCCGGCCTGCCCGATCCACCCCCGCCATTGATAGCGCCTGTGGAAGAAGCGGCGGTCGCGGACGGCATGGCGGAATCAAGCGAGCCGGGCCCGGACTTCCAGATGATCTTTGTCTCCGCTACCGTGTATGACCATGCCCGCACGTATGTCCGTTGCGGGTTCGGCAACGGGCAGGAAATCGCCGGTTGGTCCAACATTGACTTCAATCATTTCTGCGGCGTCGGCACCTATCAGGTGAAAGGTTCGGATGGAAAATTACGCCAATACTCGCTCTTCATGTGCATCGGCGATGAATATACGGATGGAACCGAGGATGAGTCGACGCCGGCTCCCGCGTTGCCCGCCCTCGCAACCAGCGGACCGGCCTTCGTCGTTACGGAGGGTGACACCACCAACAAGGAATGCATGGACATGTTCCAAGGCATGCACGACCTCTACCGGGTGGAAGGCACGCGCATGGCGGCGGCCTGTCAGGCAAGGGAGATCGCCTACGAGGCGCGCAAGGCCTACCTGCTGGCCAACCCGCCGGTGCCCAAGGATGTGACCATCCAATTCTGGAAGCGGGTGACACCGTCACTTGCAGGCATGAACGCACTCACCAAAGGAGCCAAACCATGAAGAGCCGCCCGTTTTATTTTACTTGGATGCTTGTCGCAATCACCGGGGCACTGACGCCTGTTTCGTTATCCGAGCAGCAGGTGTCCTTGACGAAGGGGGATTCCGGCACTTTGAATCTTGAATGGCTCGGAGTGATCAGGCGGGTCTATTTCGTCCAGTGGAGCATGGAACTGCTCGAATGGAACTACCTGCCGGTGATTGAGGCTGGCGAGGAAATCAACAGCTTCGGAATCTCGTCATCATCCGCCAAAGGTTTTTTCAGGCTGCATACCATCGATTATGAAAATGATGATGACGCGGGATATACGAACCCGGAAGGCTCGGACTTCGACAACGATGGCATGAGCAACCTGTTCGAGGTGATGAACGGGTTCAATCCTTTCGTGGCGGACCTGACTGCCGACCCGGATGGGGACGGACTCAACAACGTGAACGAACAGACGGCGGGTACCGACCCGAAATCCAAGGACAATCCGGCGGTCAAGTTGTCGGTGGTGGTGGCGGGGGACTGACAACGACTTTCCAACATGATGAAACGACTTCTGACCCTGATGTGCCTCGGGCTTGCCTGTGGGAGTGTGGCGGCCCAAGGACTCGGCGCTGTGCTGTCGTCGATTCAGGAACGACACATGCTCATATACACCAATCCCATCCAGTGGGTGGGCGTTCCCGAGGATAATGAGAATTTGAAGAAGTTCCCCGACGAGGCGTATTTGGCCGGTCTGGGTATTGAGGATCGCATCAAGCTGCTGGCGCAAGCGGAGGTGAATTTCCGGGATCTTTGCCCACGCTTCCTGAACGTGAGACCGGCTGACCTGCTGGCAGCGGCGGGAACCAAGGTGGGTGCGATCAACCCGTTCAACGGCGTCGAGTTCCAAACCTATGGGCCGATAGAACCGGCCACCTATCGAAGCGTGTTGCGCCAGCTCGCGCTCGACGTGAGCCGGTTGCGGGTGATTCCGGCGTCATCGACCGACGGGCAGGCGACCACAGCCGTTAGCAACTTCTCCAGACACCAGGAGTGGATTGATACGCATGATCCACACACGGATGATCCCGGCGACGACGAGTTGCTAACCTTCGACGGGGATACCGTCGTGGATGCTCCGACTTGGCAACCGGCAACGATTGGCATCGGTTCGGGTGTAACTCCCACGGGGCCTGCTTGGGGAGGCACGGATTCGATCAGTTTAACCGCAAGCTACGGGGAAACAACCGATGCTTATCATCCTTCGGTCATCATGAAGTCGCTGTCGTGGACCGTGACGCGGCGACAGGTTACGTCAGTGGAGGCCGGGGTTCCCGCAGGCTGGAGCGGGGGGGCGGTCGCGGCCATTGCCAGGGTGGCTTGGAGCCCGTGGACGGGCAGCGCACCACAGAGTGTCGGCGATGGCTCATATCTCGTGGTGGGCAGCAACTCCGCAGGTTTGACGGTTCCCGTAACCCAGCCGGGCCCGGGCGTCAATGTTGGAGGGGGCTGGACCGCAACCACCGGCGGAGATTCTTCCTTTGTGCCTGCCGGATTCACGTTTGCCAAGGACAGCTCGGGTTACCAGATAGGCTTCGACTGGAGATGTGGCGCTCCAGGCAGCGTCTACGTTTACAGCCGGAATTACGTGTGTTTGTTGATTCCGACTTTCTCCAAGGGGCTTGACGCGTCCGCTGCCGCAAGCGCACTGGCCAATCTGCGCGGGGTCACGCCCCCGCCGTATGCCGACGGCAGGGCGCTGCCCCGCCCGCAGCCCGGAATGATCTACGGAGTCAATCTGGGTCCCGGTTTGGATGACGGAACAACGAGCGCCTGGCTGGCGGTGGTGCCTTCGTTGTCGACAAGATTGTATGGCTCTTATTTGTTGCAGCCTCTGGGGTTTGGGGTCAACTGGTCGTCTTTTCAAGCACGACGTTTCGACTGTGTTCCTGCGTTACAGTTTGTGGGGGCGGAGTCTGATTACCAAGTGGTTTACAGCAACTCCCGCGATCCCGACGTGCGGTTGTGGCCACTGCCTTCCTGTCGCGCTGGCGACAGCGTGTTCCAGGCATGCGGTTGGGACCACCAGAATGCATTCTTTACGGCATGGGACGCGCCGCGCATCCGGCAGGTGATTGGCAAGCACCTGCTGGCCGACGTGATCGTTACCGGTCCGTTCTCACAAATCATCAGGATCTATCGCATGGATGGGAGTGCTTTTGAGCGGACTCCAGGAGCTGTGGTGGACACCACTGCGCTCGCATTGCTACGCACCCTGACCATCAGCACGCCAGACAGCCTGACGGGTTTGGGTTCCGGCCCCGAGAGCCTGAAGATCAACGACAGCGCCGGCACCGATCTCAGCATCTCGCTGGCTGCCATGAACACCTACTTTGGTGACTGGGATTTCAAGCTCACCAATTCATCCAACAGCCAGGAAGTCCTGTGGCGGGAAATCTGGGACAACGCCAACACGGACCCTTGGGACAACACGGACTGGTACTCATCCAACTACACCGTTTCCCTCACCCGTGACCGGGCTGCCGCCGGATCAGTGACAGGGCTGCCCGGCCCGTGTCACGTCTGGCCCGAGACGCCCGCATCCTACACGCGCGGAGATGTAGTCATGTCTTGGGAGAGCACCACCGAGGAAAATGGGCAGGTCAAGCGGGTCACCAAAGTGACAGGCGAGTTGGACCGGGTGGAGAAGTGGCTGCCAGTGAGCGGCATCAGCGGTTATATGCCAAGTGGATTGCCGCGCATCCCCACCTTGGTCCGGAAAGGCCAGTGGAAGGCGGAACTCTCCATGTCGGACACCAAGACCATCAAAACCCAAAAGTTCCTGATGACCGATCCTGGGACCAGTCCTGAGACCGAGATATGGAGTCGTTGGGGGACAACGTGGGAGGAATGGACCAGCAGCGGGGCTGGCGGCGACAGTGTGAAAACCTACTCGGCACCGAACGGCCTGACGACGGACATCGATTCGACCGTGAGCTGCGTCCGCACTGATATCGGAGGGTTAGACGCGGCGGAGGGAACCATGCCTTGGGCAGTGAGGCGGGTCGTCGCATCCAACAACACGGGCAGTCTGATCACCCTGCTCCCAACGGAGAATCAGGGCTTGGAGGCGATCACTGAGAGTGGGCGGTTTTCCGACGAAAGCGGAAGCGCGGTGGTCCGCGGCACCCGGCAGACCATGTGCCGCGACGGTTCCGGCTATCCCGTCTCGGCATCCACCAAGGTGTTCTTCGGCACAAGCTCGGTGGAAACGGAGAGGCAGGATTGGGCGCAGACTGGCAAGACGGATTGGGGGGCTCCGACGAGCGTCACCCTCACGCCTTCAGGCCTGAGTGAATCATGGTCTTACGCCGACGACCACCGGAACCTGGCCACATGGACGAGCGCGCTGGGGGCGACTGTTAGTGTCACCTCGCGCGACCTGTTCGACCGTGCGACCGCTGGGACCAACAATGGTATAGGGTTCGGCATCACCCATCTGGCCGGTGGCACGGGGGCCGACGAAACCTGGGGTGCCGGCGCCACTGCAGGAGACGCCTCGCGCCGGGTGGATGTAGTGGGTCGCTTGCTAACAGACAACCGAACCGTGGGCGGTGTGACAGATGCATGGGGTGCCACTTATGACACTGATACCCGCACCATCGCCGCTTCCAACAGTCTCACCGGGGCCGGCACTTCCACCACGATCAGCGCCTCCACCAGCGCCTTCACCGCCACCAACGCTGCCAACGCTGTCGGTAACGTGTTGCCGTTCGGCGGGGCAACTGGGCTCGCCATTACTGTGGAGAATGGACTGCTTCTATCCAAGACCCTGCTCACGGGGCAAACCGCCGCTTATCAATCAACATGGACCGATGCCTGGGGCCGCGTCAGATATATCGAAACCCCGTCCACCACGGGCACCGGAGTAGATACCACGGAATACGTTTATTCGGCACCAGGCTCGCTGCTCCAGCGCGTCCTGACCCTCGAAGCCTCGGGTCGGCGCACCGTTCAGGAATCAGATCCCTACAACGATGATGGGGCCATCACGCGCGCCGGTGTGGACAGGGACGGGAGCGGCGAACTGGAAGCCGGCACAACGGGAACCAGCGACCGCTACGTGCAGAGCGTCACCACCATCGTTGACGGGAACCTCCAAACCTGCGTGTCCAAGACCGGGAATACCGGGTTGCGCGAGGTCATTAAAACCCTAACGGCACCATCGACAGGTATTTCAACCACCACCCTCAATGGCACGGAGGGAACCCTCACACGCACGCCCAGCTATACCAACAAAACAGTCACCACGCTTTCCAGCAAGGGCTGGAGCAATACCGTTGCCGTCAATAATCTGGGGCTTCCCACCTCCACAACCAAGATCGGGCCGGGCGTGCGGACAACCACGCTCAGCCCGGTGTGGCGGGCTGACGGGAGTTTGGCCACCGTGACCCTGAATGAGGCAGGGGCCATCACCGAGGCGGGCTTCGGCAGCAACGGCCTGCTTACTTCCTTCTCCGACCCCGACCATGGCAGTGTGGAGGTGTCCCATGGGTTCTCGGGCGGTCAGGAAAGCCTCACAATCAACGGCGTCAACCTCACCGCCAGCATCGACGGTACGCAGTCCTCGAACAGTGGTGGTGACAAGGTGGCGCAAGCCAGGGAAATCACATTGGATGGCGGCGGCTTCAAACAGATCATCGCCCCCACCATCGAAGGCTCATCCACCACCCTGCGTTACAATGCGGCGGGTGTTGAAACGGCGCATGAATATGCTGAAGGTGGAACCACATCCTCCTATTACCACGGTGGCCTGCTCGCATCCACGACGCTGCAACGCGGGACAACGCCGCGCAGCTATACGTATTCCAATGACGGTGCGAAGGATCTGGTGGCCGTGAACCATCCGTCGGTTAGCTCCGGTGGGGGCGAGAGTTATCCGGAGATCACATTCCCGGCGGTGACGGAGGGATATTCCCAGGACATGGAAGGTCAGATCAACGGCATTACCGACAATTCGGGCACCCGCGAGCTATCCCATGTCAACGGACGTCTTGTGGAAAACAAGTGGACCGCGGGCGCGCTAACCGGTTACCGGGTGGTCACTTCGTATGACGATGTGGGGAGGGAGACCGGATTCGGCCTCTATGATCCGAAAAACACCCTCATTCACTCCGCCGGTTACACGTTCACCGGGGAGAACACGGAATCCGACGAAGTTGCCGCCGTGACGAGCGGTGACAAGAAGATCGTCATGGGTCGCGAGGCCGGACGTGTCACTGGATTGGGCTGGGGGAATGCCACCGGCACCTTTGATCCCGTCGCCACCCAGACGTGGATGCGTGGTGCGTCGGGCCGCGTCCTCCGCGCGGAGAACAGCGTGAGTTCGGGCCTAACCTATGACTACCGCGGAGTCACCCCGCCGGAAAATCTGAACACGGTTTTTGATAGTCAGGGACGCCGTTTGAAATGCGCGGTCGCCGCCGGGGAGTGGACTTATGAGTATGATGCCAATGGACAGCTTCACACCGCCGTCCTCACATCCGGCACCGATACGCTCGCCAGCTTCACCTACACCTTCGATGGCATCGGCAGGCGCACCGACTTTTCCGCCAATACCTCGGACACGCTCAACCGCTTCATGGCGATGACTCATTCCCAACAGAAGCATCTCGTCATCTCCGCAGCCGCTGCCACAGAAGCTCTCCCTGCCGCCAAGGTCCTTGTCACTGTCGGGAGCACTGAAACTGAAATGACGCCGCCCGATGTCATGTGGTCGTTCCCCATGCCATCGTCTGGTCAAGATGGCGTATGGGTGCCATGGGTTGTCAGAGGTGTTGTTGAAGGCGGGGGCGACCATGATCCCAACGACGATGCCATCGCGGAGGTTGCGGGCAATACCTGGGTGCCACCCATCAACGAACCCTTCTCCTATGACGCCGACGGGAACCGCGAATCCTCCTCGCTGTGGAACTACGGCTGGGACGGGCGCAACATGCTGGTTAGTGCCACCACCAAAAACTATGACACCTCCCCCGAGGGCTGGCGCGTGACCTGTGATTACGATGCCGAGGGCAGGCGTTTCAAAAAGACCATCATCCACAAGACGACCCGGGGCGAACAGGTGAAGGAGACACTGGAAAATGTCACCTTCATCTGGGACGGATGGAACCTCATTTACGAGCGCCATTCCAACCAGTTCGGCATGAAGACCTTTGACCGCAAGTATGTCTGGGGCGAGGACCTTGGCGGCGGCACGGGTGGCGCCTCGGGTGCGGGCGGTGCCGGTGGGCTCCTGCTCATCCGTGAAACACGGGGTCAGTCAGCCACCGTCGATTACTATCCGCTCTATGATGGCAGCGGGCATGTCGTCGGTCTAACCGACAGCGCGGGCACGCTCGTCGCCCAATACACCTACGGGCCGTTCGGCGAACTCATCAGTGCCAGCGGCCCGATGGCGGATGCCAACCCGATCCGCTACGCCACCAAGTATTTCGACAAGGAAACCGGCCTCTACTACTTTGGCCGTCGTTATTACGACCCCGCCACCGGCCAATGGCTCAACCGCGAGCCGCTGGGTGAGGACGAGAGCCTGAACCTATATGCGTATTGCCACAACGATCCGATTAACAAGGTGGACCGCTTGGGACTGGAGGAATTATACCCTGCTCACCCATCCTTTGATAATTTCGTCAAAAGAGTCCTATGGTATCCAGGCGATTTTGTCACGGGTCTAGGTGAACCAGGAAAGGTTCCTGGTGAGCAGGCCGCCGCCGTTGAACAAGTGATGAAAGAAGAAGGCCACTGCCCTGCGGTGTGCAAGGTCAATGGAGCGTTAATGTTCGCGGGCAAATTGACTGGGTTGTTGAATATCGTAGAACTGGCACCGGGTATTGGTGGGACATTTAATATTAGCGAAGATTCGGGATTGGCAGTGCAACCATTCAGCGGCCTGGGAGATGAAGCAAAACATGCCGCCGTTGGAATTGGGAAGGTTGAGCTTACTGTAATTGGCTTATATGGACCGACGAGTGGTTTGCTATCTAGATTGAAGGTCGCGCCAACTCGCTTATTTGAGCCGCCTTCACTAGTTGAACCACCTCCATTGGTTGAACCGCCTCCGCTGTCGAAGCCACCTCAGCTATCACCTGTCGCAAATAGTGTAGACAAGTCGTGGAAGCTGAAAATCCAAGGTAGAGCGCAGAAGACCGGGCCGGGTCATCAGTTCCGATCATATCGTGAGGCCATAGCGGAGGCTAAGAACCCCGACGTAATTGCAGTTCACCTCGACCACGGCTACAACAGGGCTTTAGGACTCGACCCGAAAGTGATTTCCCCTAATCGCCGCCCAGATGTGCTGTCCATCTACAATGATGGCACCGTGAAGCGGATTGAGGTTCAATCCATTACCGACGTCCCCGCCGTTCTTCGAAGCAGAAACTCCGCGCTCGACCAACAATTGATTGATCAAGGCTTCAATCCAACCCCGCCAGTGGTAGTAAGGCCGACTAAAAGATGAAACATCCCTCCAAATCTGAATGGGTAATCGGCCTGCATAGCTACCGAGAGTCCTCGCCGATAGGCAACACATTCGCGAGCTTTTATGCTGCAGCCACGAACCTTTTCGCCCGCATGGGCGTCGCGATGACGCATGTCGCAGCGGAAGGTGATAGCTACAATGGCAAGCTCGTTAAAGCGAGCAGTGCGGCAGCAAAGCGGCTTGTGGATTCGGGTTTCGAGGGCATCACGGTGCTATCGTGTGTGGTTAGCCCCGAAGGGTCAAAGGAACCAGCCTATGATCGAGTAGTTTCGGCAAGCCTCAGTTGGAACTCACCGAATGAGCTGCTGCTTTGCGTAGTAGCGAACGACGGTCTCGATGCATTCCTCGGTCCTGTATTTGAGGCGACGCTCGCAGAGATGCTTAAGTTAGGGAATTGGTCTTTCGGCTATGCCTTTCGCGACACAGTGGAACGTCAGCCTGACTTTCATGTGCTCTCCTTGGACAACGGCAGGCTCAGCAAGATGGAGTCACAGGCTCTGCGAAAATGGTATGCTTCGAAATCGTCAGAGCGAGAGCAGATGCCAAGAAGCGTCTATCCCGTCACAATCCTGAACGAGAGTCAACTCGGCTTGAGCGTAAACGGAGCGACATTGGCACAGATTATCGAGGGAACCCCTAATACGACCTCGAACCGGGTGGGCGCTCTGGTTGTTTGGCGAGTGCCAGAAGATCAAGTTCAACGGCTTAGAGACTCACTTGGAGCTGCTGGTGCTCTCATCGCCTACGCAGCCCACCCCCCGCGTCCTGAACCCCTATCGTTTGTCGCATCAATAGAGGATGTTGATGGTTGAATGTTGGGCGTATTGAACTTCTAAGTTGAAGCCGCGCTGGCTACGGGGCACCGGCACCGCAGAAACCACGGCGACCGCTAGGTTTAGGTGACCCAATAATGGGCCAGCTACGTTATCGGGTCCCCGATAACGACTGGCAAGGGGGCACTCCCCCCTTTGATTCCTCTGAAGGTGGCTCACAGATGCAGCACCGCTGCACACACAACACCTCCACCAGCTAAAAACATCCACAACCCGCCCGCCACCCCGATGGTGACGCACGGGCATGGATCAACGTCAATTCGCGGTCACGGCTCGATCCCGGATTTCGACGCGGCATCGCACGCATGCACCCGCGCCCAGGCGCGAAGGCATGCGACCTCCTCGTCCATCGACAGCGCTATCGGTCGCAGCCGCAACACGGCGTCTAGCAACTGTCCCTCATCCGGTGCCCCGCTTGCCTCACGCCGCGCGTTGTCAAATGCCGCCTGAATCTCGCACGGGGTGAACATCGGCGACATCTGCGCCAACTTCACCGAGTCATTCTCATGGTGCCCGGTGTAGGCTGCTGCTAGCAATTCACCCCACAACGCGCTACGTTTCCTGACGTCCGGCAGATCGAGGTGCCATGCGGATTCCACGACGTCGGCCCGTGTGAAGCCCGCTGGCAGCTTGTGAGGGGCACAGGTGGTGAACACGACAAACGTCGGCGTGTCGCTATCAAGCAACCAGCGATGAATGCCGGCGTGCTGATCTCCGGGTTGGTCCACCCACAGGACGCATGGGGCGTCAGTATTCAACAGGGTGATGATTTCAGCGAGGGCCGGGCTGTCCGTTGCCGGATCGAGTCTGAGCAGCGGCCTGCACAGCGCACGGGCGAGGGCCCGGACCACGCGGCCCCGGCCAGTGCCTGGTAGCCCACAGAACAGCGTGGCTCGTGGCGGGGGAATGGATGGATCGGCAAACCACGCGGGAAGCCGGCTGATCCATGAACTGAGCCGGTCGTAACAAACCGGCACATTGTTGGTACCCGGATCGACCGGGTGAAGGTATGGATGTTTCATGATGTTGTTGGGGGTTGATGTTTTGGATTGGACAGCAAACAGGCCGCCATGGATGTCGAGTCCATGGCGGCCTGGGTGCGGTGGGGTTGTGGTTTGTCACTTTCAGCACGGCACGGGCACCGCGGCCTCACGCCCGGCGCTGACCTGGCACAGGTGGCGTTCGCGTGACTGGCGCAGGTCGGATTCCCAACCGGGGCGGCAGCCGTCAATAAGCCGTCGGATCACATCGAGTCCGAAGAACTCGACGAGGTCCGCAGCAATACGCCGTTTGAGCTTGGCGGCGGCACTGTCGCCAATGCCGCATAGCTTGCCCGCCTCACGCATGGTTCCGCCATCCACCAGCACGAGTATTGCCAGACGGTGGCGTGGTGGGTGGGCGGCGAGGAACGATTGCCAATCGAGGTTGCGGGCGGCTTCCTCAGCCGGGTCACATTCACGGGCGTCACCGCCAAACGGCGCGATGACATCATGCAGGACGCCGGGCTCCCCGGTCTCGAACTCGATCTCATCGTCCAGCGACTCATGCCGCACCCTGCCGTCAATCTGGCAGCCGGGGCTCATGACGTCACAACGACCGCTGTAATAGCTGCGGCGTCCGCTGCGGGCGGCGCGTGCCGCGTAATACGCGATGTTGCCACCGCTGAACTTCTGTCCGGCCTTCTCCGCCGAGTCCATCATGCGTGCCGCCATCAACGTGGTGTCCGCAATAATCTCCTCATCGTCCTCACAGCCTATCTTGGGGATCGAGCGGGCCGCCGAACGCAGGCGGGGCACGACTTCATTCACTAACATTTCATCCATCAACGGGCTCATCTTCGTGGTTTCCTTTCGGTTGGTTGGTTGGTTGTCGAAAGGCCGCCACATGCAAGCCCCCACCCGGGAGCCATGGATGGCAGCCAGAGTGGGGCTTCCCTGCGTGCACCGACGGCGCGGTGTGCGGGGGAGTGAAAAGTGAAGGGCAAGACGCCCGCCTCAGTCAGTGACCGGGGCGGGCGCGGATTTAGGGTTGATGATTCGGTGGTGGCGGATGACTGATCATTGTTGCCGCCGCCTGTCATCGTCGATCTGGGCTTCGCGCCTGTCTCCGCCGATGCCCTTGAGGAGGCGAGTCGCCGTCAGGGTCGCAAGACCTCCGGCAAAGGCCGTGCCTGCGATCCAGGCAACCGGGGTGGCGCTCAGCAGTGACAGACCTATCAATTTGCCGATGGCCGTGATCACGGGAATCACGGTCACTCCGGTGGCCGATGCCAATGATGGAGCGGCCAGCGCACCGGCGGCGGCCCCGGCCATGGTCCCGGCGACATCGGCCACGCGCGATGTGTTCTCGGGGTGTAACTTCTGTTGGAGGCTCATACGGCTGAGGTTCCTTCAATGCGGGTGTCGCGCACGTTCGCACAAGCTTCCTTGATCGCTGAGATGATCGACGCGAAGGCCTGCTTCACGGCGTCATAGACCAAAGCCGGTAACGAATCGCGCAGCGTGTCCTCGTCGATTGCATTGCCGATGGCCGCGCCGAAGAGCGCGCCGATGAGTGTGAGCAGCGGGGCGATGAACGGGCCTATCAGGGGCGTGGTGACGAACAGGAAGCCGAGCGCGGCTCCCAGGGCCATGCCTATGGAAAATCCCGGGTGCTGGCGCAGGAAGTCCACCAGCCGCCGCAGCAGGATGTGTCCGATGCGATAGGTGGTGTGACCGACGCGCAGGACGAGTTTTCGGAGTCTGGCGATGCGGTAGGCAAGGTGGTGGGGTACGCCCCGGTCAAGCAGCGCGTCATTGATTTCCTGACGACTGACTGGAGAGACCTGCGTCTCGGCCTCAGTGAGATTGATATATGGATTGGATGGGTCCGGATACATGATAATTGGTGGGGGTTGGGGGTTGGGGGTTGGTTATGTGAATTTGATTGGTTTGGAGGTCGGGGATGTGAAAAAGCCCGCCACAGGTTAGACCGGGGCGGGCGGATTCGGGGTTGATGTTCGGGTTGGGATGGTCCGTGGCTGCGGCCCTGCCCCTTTTGTTTACGAAGGGGATGCAGGCGACAGGCGGACCATCATGGAGAAAGGATGACGGGCATGTGGAGCGGGCATGTGAGTGCCCACATCAATACATAACGCGGTTAGGGGCTGTATTGCGCACCCTAGCCCAATTGGAACCGCCCTTGTGGTGTGGGATCCGTAAGCTAATCACTCCCGGGGCCCAATTCGCTCTTTGCTCGTCCCACCACTGCGCCGATTCGGATATAGAAAGCTTGATGCGCCATGCCCCTTCCTTGCTAACGGCGAATGCTCAATCTACCCTGTGCGCCCATTGATTTGCGCGAAATACGTGGTGGTGTCACCACCGGCATCGTGCAGGCTTAGCAGCACGGATATGCCAGAGGTCATGCAAGGGTGCGACACCCCAGTTGATCCATCATATATATTGGAGCTGCCAGGTACGGTGGTATTTGCGCCGGTGGTGCTACTTGTATATGAGATTCTATTGGGGGGCGTGCGGCATCTGTCAACGATCCTCAGGCGTCCCGAATTGGCGAATGAGACAATGCGTGATCCAGAGGTTCAGGGTCTACTGCGGACACTAGGACTATCGCCGAGGGGTGTAACCCAATCTCTTCGCTCGGGGAGAAGGTAGTCAGCGTTCCATTGGCGCTGTGTTCGCCGCCCGCCCGCATGCCGGGGTGTGATAATCGCCCGGCCTTCATCCCGGCATCAATGCAGTTCGCCGGGATCAGCGGGTGCCAGGTGCGGGGTGAAGTTGGCACTCTTGGCTGAATCTATTGACGCGCCATCAAACAAAACGCGGAATAGTGCCAGCCGGGGTGACACAAGTGGCACTTATCATGATGCGGGGTGCCGGGCGGCGGTTTGAAATGCGGAGGGCGCGGGGTGAGACCTCGGGGTTCCACCTGCGGCGACTGACTACAGGGTGAGAACTATAGTTCCCATCTGCCCGTCCCCGCAGGCACGAGTCCTTTCGACGAGCATGGATGCTGGCGCATCGTGGCTCGCCTTGGTGACCGGGTGGGTGGCATGCTGATGTCGCCACCAAGGGTGACAGTCAGGCACTCATGCGCCGGGGTGGAGTCAACTGGGATCAGAACGTTAAATGTGGTGGCACGGCGGCGCGATTGAAAGGAAAATGAAATGAAATTGCAAGGATTATGACCGGTTGAGCGCCATGGCTTGTTAGGCCATTTCATCCAGCACGCGTTGTGCTGCCCGACACTGCTCACATATTCCGTCGTTGTCTACTTCCAGTTCCGAGAAGTACTTGCGCAAGTTCGATGATGCGGCAGTCGGCCAGGGATAAATTTGATCTGGCAACTCTGGCTTGTGGCCGAGTCTCTGACATGCGACGCATTGGTTCATCCAGCGATGAAGCTTTGGATACATCGCAAGGTATTCTTCTCCACCTCTCATAGGGATTATATTTGGCCTAACGCTGATGTCCTGCCGCCGGGTCAGGGTGGTTGGGGTTGATGTTGTGGGGTTGATGCCGGTCGGCAGAGATGTCTTGTTAGCCTTTCTTCTGTTTGAGGAACTCGACCATGGATTGTTTACTGGTAAATACGGTTGAGCTAGGCCAGTGAACCAAGGTTATGCCACTCTTGTCGAGAAATGCAGCGAACTTCTCCGCGTCATCTTCGCTTAGGCTTGGTGTGCGTGTGAGTCCCAAACACAGTACCTCTATGTTGTCACCATGCCGAATGCCGAAGACGGTGAGCTGGCTGATGTGAAACGAAAACCCGCCTTTGACGATGCCTTGTCCGTCGCGGAGTCCAAGGCCAGACACGGAAGCTGCCTGTACGCTGCCAGCAGCAAGCAAATCATTCCACCCAAGAGGGCCGGCTATAGGCCGAGGAATCCGCTTGCGGACATGAATCTCGCTGAAAACGCGATACTCGCCTGAAGGCTTGCTCTTCTCTTTGAAGATGCGCTGAACATCAGCGATCTCTTGCTTTAAGTTGGCATCTAGGGACTTCGAGACCGCCTCGAACTGCCGCCAGTCGTCCTCATGGATAATGAGATCCTTCTCGGTCGCCTTTGCGGTGATGTCGGTCGCAGGCAATGCGTCGTTAATCGTCGCTAGCGAGAAGTATATCGTTTTGGGATCGACCATCTTAGTCTCTGGGGCAGCGGTTGCGGATAGCCCAAGGACTGAGGTGATTGCTGCAAAGATTCTCTTCATGATTATTCTGGCTAACAGTGTTAATGAGCCTCAGGTGGCGTAACAGGGACAATGGCCACCCGGAAGGACGCTTCTGCGGGCGGACTGGTCATGAGCAGGCTTTTAGCGCTGAATCGCCGGCCAACCAAGCATAAAATGGGCGATACCCCGTGCCGGTCTTGCGGG
>CAIKDP010000273.1 GCA_903826205.1 Akkermansiaceae bacterium | reverse complement strand
GCCAGCGGCACCACATCCAACACAAGCGTCAACCCGGCGAACGCCGGATCCCGGATCTCCCACTGCATGCGGCCGGGGTTGTAGCGGCTTGTGACATCGTCGCACTCGTGCAACCAGCGGGCCGCGCTCCCGCGTTGCACGGCCAGCGTCAGACAACCAAATACATTCGGCTTGTTGGCAAAACGGACGTGCGGACGGTCGCCGGCCAGGACCACCGACGGCCCGTGATCGCCGTAGAGCGGGCGGTTGTTGAAATACGGGCGCTTGTGGCCGACGATGGCCCCTTGTTCCTCGACATAAGGATTGGCCCAGAGGTCATTGGATAAAACCTCGGCATGGAGGGCGGAGCCAAGGGCGAAACAGGCTAGCGAAGGGATGATGAGGCGGGACATGGCGTGAGGCGATCGGTTGGGATTAACCTTACACCCGAATTCCAAAGTTTGTTTCAAAACATCCGATAGATTGACCACGGATTTCGGCGCGCATCCGCCATGCTCCTGCGCGGCGGCACTCTTCGTAGGCGCGTCTCGTGAGAGCGCGGGGGGCGATACCCGGCGGTTCCTGGACGCCCCATCGGCCAAGACGCATTCTAACGAATGCGCCTACGAGCGTAAGCGCCGCGCTGGAGTGTGGAATGTCGAGTAACTTTGTTGGTTGGCCTGATGGCTCACACTTCGATTTGCCATGGGGACTTCAGCGGTTGCCTTTGACCGGAGGTGGGGCGGATTCATCCGGCATGGCTGGCGACTGCCTGGCGTGGAGCATCAATTCCGGGGTGGTGCGGTAGCCGAGTTTTTCCATCAGACGGGCCTTGTAGGTGCCGATGGTCTTGTGGCTGACGCCGAGGTTATCGGCGATGGCCTTGTTACCCAGGCCGCAGCCGAGCATTTCATAGACCTGCAGTTCGCGGGTGCTGAGTTGTTCCATGGGCGTGGCGGCAGCGCTGGGGGTGGCCGCGTTTTCCAGCAGCAACGAGGTCATGGTTTCGCTCAGCGCGAGCTGGCCTGTTAGAATTTTGCGAATGGCCGCCAGCACGCCTTCAATCGGAGTGTCCTTCATCAGGTAGCCGCGCGCGCCGGCTTTGAGCAACCGCTGCGCATAGACCTGCTCGTCACACACCGAGAGCACCAGCACGGGGCGCAGTTCCCCGCGAGCTTGGAGATGCTCCAACAATGTCCAGCCACTGCCATCCTTGAGATTCAAATCAAGCACGATGAGGTCGGGGTTGGTGGCCTGCATTATCTCCAACACCTCGCGCCAGCCGTCCGCCTCGCCGCACACCTCCAGATCGGCCGTCGCCGCGATGGCCTGGCACAAGCCGCTGCGGACCAGCGGATGGTCATCGACGACCAGAATTCGTTTGCGGGGGTTCATTAAAGTGGCTCTTGGGTTATCGGCAGGATGAATTCCAGAACGGTTTGGTTGCTGCCGTTGTCGCGCAGCTCCAACACACCGCCCAACAGGCTGGCACGCATGCGCATTTGGCGCAAGCCCAAGCCGTCGCGGCGCAGTGCCGCAGCCGCCAACGGAATGCCATCATTGCTCACCGACACGGCGAGGCGGTGGGGCTCGCGCACCAGGTCGATCCAGACGTGTGCGGCTTTGGCGTGTTTGACGGCATTGGCGAGCGCCTCGCGGATGATGCGGTAGAGGTGGACGGTTTGCTCGTGAGTGAGAAAATCCAGGTCATCGGAGATATTGGTTTCCGTTTCGGTGTGAAACATCTCGTTGGTGCGGCGGGCGAGCGTTTCGAGCGCCTCGGGCAACGATTGCACCTCGAGTTCGTGGAGGGTGAGGGAATGCGAGTAACTGCGCGCCACGCCGGCGAG
>CAIKDP010000272.1 GCA_903826205.1 Akkermansiaceae bacterium | reverse complement strand
TTCGCCGTTGCGGCCGCGGACTTCGAGACGGTAGCCGGCGGTGGTGGGTGAGAAGAAGGCGCTGGCGATGGTGGCCTTTTCCAGATCCTCGTTGATTTCATAGGTGGCCTCGGCGCTGAGCTTGACCGGGTCGCCACCGGTGCCGGGAGTGAAGGTGCCGCGCAGGGTGAGGGTGAGTGAGCGCAGGTCGGCTGGGACTTGAAAGGGGATGCTGAGGGTGGGTTCGAGTTTGAGGCTATCGGCAATCACGTGCTCGTTGGTGATGCCGCTGAGAAGTTTGGCCTTGAGGACAAACGTCGGGTTCTCGAGGCGCTGGAGCGGGATTTCACACCCATTGTTAGTTAGGAGGAGGCGGAGTTGGACCTCGCTGGCCAGGCCGGCAAGGAGTTGTTCGCGGTCGAGATGAAAACGTGCGCGAAGGGCGGGGTGGTCGTCGCGTGACTCCAGTTCGATGGCGGTGGCGAGTTTGCCGGCGGAGAGCAATCCCGCGGTGGTTGTTTTGTTAGGCGCGTTGGGGATGGTGATGCGGCCCGTGGCATCGGCGGTGAAGGATTCGCTGCCGAGGGTAAGGGTGGCGGTGGCGAGCGGGCGGGCGGCTTCATCGAAGACGCGGAGGGATTGGCCGGTGGCGGTGCGTTCCAGATAGGGAATGAGTTGTCCTTTGCGGATGAGGGCGCGTGCGGAAACCTGGCCACTGACGAGATCGACCAACCAAACGCCGGGGCCGCTGAGTTCCGGGAGGTTGAGGGTTTCGCGGTGAAGGAGCATCGGGGCCTGTGCATAGGTCATGCGGCGTTGGTGATGGGGGACGAGGCCATCGAGGTCCATGTGGAGTCCGCCTCTCCCGTCACGGGCGGGGGCGTCGATATTGATTTTCCCGTGAACCAGAGTGGGGAGGTCGATTTCGTAGATGCGCAGGAGCAGTTCGGGGGTGTTTTTGAGATCAAGCGACAGGCTCACCGGATCGTTGGCGCCCAGGATATTCGGGGTGTCCGCGGCAAAGCCAATGCGGGTTTCCTGTTGGAGTTGCTTGAACTCGGCGGGATCCATGGCACCCGCCCAGCGGGCGGGTTCGGCTCCGGCCAGAAGGCGCGCGCGGGCGTGGATCTTGGTTAGAAAATTTTCCTGGATGAAGGGGGCGAAGTTCTTGGCGGACTCGCTGTGGCTGAGAAAATGGCTGAGGAGCGCCTCGATGAAGGGAGCATCGTCACCAACAGACTTGCAACCGGTGGCGATGTAGAAGTCTTTTTTCGTGTCCGGGCAGGATTCCGCCGCGGGGTTGTTAGGCGGGATAAGCAACGGGTGGGCGGCCCGCGGGAGCGCGAGAAGTGCGAGGAAATCATCTTCGGGGTGGTTGCCAAGTTTGGCTTGGAGGCGAAGGTGATGAAACAGGACGTGGGCTTTGAGGGAGTTCTGCGCGGGCGGCAGGCTGAGGGCGAAATCACGGCAGTGCCGCAGGTGCTCGGCATGGGCCTTGACGTCGCGGTCGAAGTCGGTCTCCACGCCGGGCCGCAGTTTGGTTAGGTAGGCGGTGGCGAAGGCTTCGCTGGCGAGGAGATCGGGAGACAACTTGAGCAGGGCGGCGAGTTGTTCGGATGTGAGATCGCGATGGAGATCGAGGGTGCCAAAGGGGATTGGCGGCTCGAGCTTGAGTGAGCGGGCGATGAGCGGGACGACGGCGGGGATCCCGCCCGACTTGAGGCTTTGAAGGAACCAGCGGACTTTGGCGTCGTCGAAGGACTTGCCTGGGTCGAGTTCGCGCAGCAGGCGCGCGCCGCTGAATTGAGTGTATAGCGTATCGCGTGAGGCAGTGACGGCGGCGGCCTCGAAGGCGGCGGTGGAAATGAGCGCGGGGTCGAGGCGGGTGGGCAGGCTCTCCGCGGCGGCGGCGGCATCGGGGCGGGCCGCGTCGAATGTTAGATCGAGGCGCTCGATCAGTTTCGTGAGGGATGCCCCGGGCTGGGTGTGATAATCCAGCAGCAGTTGGCGGTTTTCCAGGGTTGCCAGGCCGGCGCGGGAAACCGGGTCCGCTTTGCGTTCGGCGGCGGCGTGCCAGGCGGCGAGGGATTTTTTGAAGTCCGCCTCGTGGCCGGCAAGTTGGTGGTGGAGAGCGGTGAAGAAAAACGCGTCGCGGGTGCCGGGGATGAGTTCGCCCAGGGCTTGTGGGCGGGTGGCGGGATCGGCGAAGCGTTCGCGGAAGACATCTTCCGCAGCATGCAGCGGGGTGAGAACGAGGCACAGACACAGCAAGTTCTTGGTCATCGCGCGGAGGTTAGAGAGAAACGCGGATGGGGGAAAGCCAGAAAGCGGAAAATGAGGTGAGTGTCCCTGCCATGGGCAGTGAATTTTTTCGCGTTTCGTGCTGGCAGAGCGCGGAATCGCTGGTTAGGATGGGTCGCACAGATGGAAAAGCCAGGCATTCTGACACGACGCAAGTACGAACCCCTCTTGGGCGGGGTGGCGTTGTTGATGCTGTTGGTGGGCTGCGTGGTGGTGTTGCAGCCGTTTTTGTCGGCCTTGATGTGGGCGATGGTGCTGGCATTCTCGCTCTATCCGATGCAGCGGCGTTTCACGCGGTGGTTCCGCGGCTCGCGGACCCTGGCGGCCTGTTTGGTGACGCTCACCCTTACGGTGTTGCTGGCGGGGCCGGTGGTGTGGATCGGCTTCGGCCTGGCAGAAGACGGCAAGGAACTCACGGCCGCCACGCGCAAGTGGTTTCTATCCATGCCGGACGAGGCCCCGTCATGGGTCACCCGGACGCCGGTGGTGGGCGGTGAGCTGGCGCATTATTGGGTGGAATTCGCCCTCAGCCGCAAGCACTGGATGGAGCAATTGGAAAAGGCGTCGCAGGACCCGCCGCCACGGGCGAAAATCGTGGTGGAGAGTTCCAGTGGCGTGGTGGTGGATGCGGTGCCGGTGCCTCTGTCGTCAGCGACCGGCATCGTGACCGAGCCGGTCAAGCCGGAATCACCGGAGTTGGTGTTGATGTTAGGCAGGGTGATCGCGTGGGCGCGGACATGGCTATTTTCCGTGGGCCTGGCGGTGGGGCACAGTGTGGTGCAGGTGTTAGTGAGTGCGTTCCTGGCGTTTTTCCTGCTGCGGGATGCGCAGGTGCTTTCGGAAAGCCTGGGCGTGGCGGTGGACCGCCTGACCGGCGGCCGCGGCCGGCATTTGATGAATGTGGCCGGGGCCACCGTCAAGGGGGTGATCTACGGTATTCTGGGTACCGCCCTGGCGCAGGCGCTGGTGGCCGGGGTTGGCTTTGCCATCGCGGGGGTGCCGGGGGCGGTTTTGTTAGGAGCACTGACGTTTTTTGTGGCGGTGATTCCGTTCGGGCCGCCGATCATCTGGATTCCGGCGGCGCTGTGGTTGTTCAGCCAGGGCTCGCCGGGTTGGGGCTTGTTCATGTTGCTGTGGGGGTTTCTGGGCATCAGCGGCGTGGACAATTTCCTGCGCCCGTATTTGATCAGCCAGGGTAGCAAATTGCCTTTTGTGCTGATTTTCTGCGGCGTCATCGGCGGGGCGATGGCCTTTGGGTTGGTGGGGGTGTTTATCGGGCCGACCCTGCTGGCGGTGGCCTTCCGCCTGATCGAGGAATGGGCGGCGACACCGACGCCGGTGGCCGCGCTGGAAACTCCGGGAGTCGGCACTTCGTGATTGCTTTGCGGGCAAGGCGGAGGATGATCCTTTTCCATGAGTGGAAAACATGAGCTAACCCGCAACCATGCCGCGAGCATGCTCGCGGGTGCGAGTT
>CAIKDP010000271.1 GCA_903826205.1 Akkermansiaceae bacterium | reverse complement strand
GCGGTGCCAAAGGTCATCGCCGAGCGCAAACTCGATCTGGCCAAGTTGCTTGTCGGCTACAAGTTCAAACTCGCCGGTGAGGAGCAAACTGCGGCCTATTACAGTTATATCGACGCCTTCGCCGAAGCCTGGGGTCGCACGATGTATGGCGGCATGGCCCGCTGGTGTCGCGACCACAAGGTCTTCTCGATGGGCCACTTCATGGAGCACGAGGATTGTTTCTTCAGCCGCACCATGTCCGGTGGCAACATGATGCAGTTGCAGAAATACAGTGACATGGGCGGCATCGACCTGGTTTGCCGCCAGCTCTATCCGGGTGAACGCAAGATGGGAATCTATCAAACACCGAAGATGGCCAGTTCCATCTCGCACACCTATAACAAGAAGGACGACATCGCCTTCAGCGAAATTTTCGGCGGCTATGACCAGGACCTGACCTATCCGCAAATGAAATGGCTGGCGGACTGGCACCAGGTCCGCGGCGTCAATTTCCTCATTCCACATTCGTTCAACCCGCGCGCGCCCTATGACAAGGATTATCCGCCCTACTTCAACGATGGCGGCTTTGAGCCGCGCTGGCCGCTCTACCGCGTCTGGGCCGATTACACCAACCGCCTCAGCCTCATGCTCACCGGCGGCAACCACGTGTGCCCGGTGGCATTCCTGCAACTCGGGCAGAGCTTTCATGTCGGCAAATCGCAACGCCCCGAGGAGTTCACCAGCACCCTGCAGGACGCCCTGTTTGACAGCGACTGGCTGCTTTACGACGCTTGGGAAAATGATGCCAAGCTGGTGGGAAAGACGATCCAGCTTCACAAGGAGACCTATCAGATATTGGTGATGCCGGCCGCCGAGGTCATTCCCTATCCAACCTTGGCCAAGGCCCGGCAGTTTTTTGAAAACGGCGGCGTGGTGGTGGCCTATCAGGAATTGCCCGGCAAGTCCGCCACTCTCGGTCATGACTCCAGGGACATCGCCCGGCTTTGTGCCGACATCTGGGGCACGGCCACGCCCTCGTTGGCGCGCTGCAAGACCAGTCAGGCTGGCGGGCGTTCGTATTTCCTGCCCGCCAAACCGACGCCCGAGGACGTTCAAAAGATTCTCACCGGCGACGCCGGGATTCATCCGACTTTGGAAGTGACGGCAGGCGAAACCAACCATTGGCTGCATATTCTGCACCGTCAGAAAGACAGCCGGGATGTGTTCTTCGTTTGCAACCAGAACCATCAGGGCGAGGCCCGCAAGTTCACCTTCAAGCTCACGGCCAAAGGCGAGCCGGAATGTTGGGATCCGATGCGCAACGATGTCACCGCCATGTCTTACCGTCGTCTCAGCGCCGACTCCGTCGAGGTGGACTTGACTCTGGAGCCATCGGAGAGTGTTCTGCTGGTGTTCGCCCCGGAGAAACGCAAGCTGCCGTCGCGTGACGCCGCCTCGCCAACCCTGGAGCCGTTGGTCGTCGCACGCGACGTCGTTGTTGCGCCGCCGGCACCGCAAGCGGTCAAGGGTCGGCCCTATGTCAAGAGCCCGGTCACCGCCGATGTCTTTGAGGGTCACTGTGAGATCCCCTCCAGCGTGGATCTGACTAAATCCGACGTCATCCTAACCATGGATGAATTGGCACCGGAAGGGGCGGCACGGGTCAGCGTCAACGGCCAGGCAGCCGGCGGCTTCATTGGCAAACCCTATCGCCTTACGATCACGGCACTTCTCAAGCCCGGCACCAACACCATTCGCATCGAGCCCTTCGCCCCGAAGCAAGCCCGCCTGCTCGTGGTTCCCCGTTAGGTGGGGGATCCGCCGTGGGGCTGGAGCGGGCAATAAGGAGCGGGGACATTCCTGTCCCCGTCTTCTCTTTTCTCTCATGCTCCAAGAAACGACAAGAATGTCGTTACTCCTTAAACGACAAGCCGGGTGAATCGCCGCGAGTTTTGCGGTTGACAGGCGGGCGGCCCATCAGGCAGGTTGCTGGCCGGATCGAAACGGCTGTGGCCAATTCCGGCGGCCGCTAGGTTCCAGCAAGTTCAATCGTAAATCCCAAAACAACATGAGTAATCCAAGTTCACTCCCGTCCTACATTTCCGGCGCGACGCCTAATCCGCAAGCGAACCGGGCCCCGTGGTATAAAAACATCGCTCCCACCTACGCGGGCATCTTCCTGTGGTTCGTGTTCTGGCAGGACGCCGTGAACGCGCCCAACCAGGGCGGGTTGCTCTCGTGCGGCATCGGTTGGGCCTTGCTGAGCTTGGTGGTTGCCGCCGTGGTTTGCCACTTCCTGTTCTACATGGTGCCTGGCATGTTGGGCATGCGCACCGGTCTGCCGCTTTACATCATCGGCACCTCCACCTTTGGTGCCACCGGCGGCTTTCTGCTGCCCGGCTTCCTCATGGGCGTGCTCCAATTCGGCTGGGTCGGCGTCAACATCTATTTCTCGTCGATATTGCTAGGCGATTTCCTCGGTCTGGAAGCCACCAGCGTGGGTGTCAAGATCATCATGGTGGCGTGGGGTGTGATGGCCGCTTTCGTCGGCCTCAAGGGCATCCAATATGTGGCCAAGGTTGCCACTTACCTGCCTCTCATCCCGTTCGTTATCCTGCTTTTGCTGTTAGGCAAGACGATCGGCGGTGTCAGCTCATTTGACCCGAAGAGCTTCGTTGACGCGAGCGCGGCGATCGCCCCGACCACTCCGGCAGCGCTGAGCGGCTTTGGCGTGCTGGCCTTCATGCTCACGTTCGTGGTTGGATTCTTTGCCACTGCTGGTGCGGCTGGCGTGGATATCGGCAGCAATGGGCGCAACGAGGGAGACGTTAGCAAAGGTGGATTTATAGGTGTTGCGTTGGCGATCATCTTCACAGCCGGCCTTTCGCTTCTCATCGTCGCGGGTACCCACGGATCGAAAGAACTGAGCGAGAACGTAACAAAGAATACGAATGCCGCCATCGAGAAAGCGGTTGAGAAGGGGGTTGTCAGCGCAAAAGCGGCGGCAACCACAAGCGGCAAGCAGCTCACCTCGGAAGACATTCAGAAGCTCACCGACAAAGTCACTGCCGATACGGCCCAGAATGAACGGCTGCGCGCAACGAGCCTGCTGTCGGCCATCATGGGCAAAAGTGCGGGTTTGATTATGTTCCTGCTGGCCCTTGCAGCGTTCCCGCCGGCCTGCTTCTCCTCGTTCATCGCCGCCAACAGCTTCAAGACGACCCTGCCCAACGTCAGCCCGTTCATCTCCGTCGGTATCGGCACGGCAGTGAGCATCCTGCTGGCCGTCACCGGTATGGCGGGCAAGGCGATCATCGTCTTCCAGATCATCGGAGCCTCCTTCGGCCCGATCTGTGGCGCGATGTTGGTTGAATACCTGTTCAACGGTGGCAAGTGGAGCGGCCCGCGCGCCGGTTTCAATCCGGCCGGTTGGTTGTCCTGGTTGCTGGGCGCCATTGTCGGAGTGTTGCCGATCCTCAAGATCTATCCTGTGCCAGCCGCACCGGTGGCGGCTTTCCTCGTGGGTGCCGTGGTCTACGGCCTGCTCTCCAAAATGGGCGTGCAGTCGGCCATTGTCCCGCTGCCCGCCTCGTTGGCTGACACCACCAAGTAATTCCTGCTAGAAACCAACATTTCCACAACCCGCCTGTCGCGCGTCGGCAGGCGGGTTGTGTGTTGTTGGGTGCATGGCATTCATTGGATTTCGGGATAAGTGCGATTCTTGAAAAAATGGCTACGTATGGACCGGCAAAGTGATGTAAACAAGTCCGCGACAGCCACCGGGCATTCCCGCCAGAGATCCACCACGATGAGTACCATGAAACCCACTCTAAAGATGTTTTACCTATGTTTGTTTGCGCTTGCCGCCAGTTTGGCAAGCGCCGCCCCTCCGGCGGCCGCGGCCGCCGGAGCAACCGAATGGGAACTCTGGCTCCCGCCAAGCGGCAAGCCTGTCAAAGCGGTGTTTGTTTGCCCGAGGTGGGGCGATGGGGCCAACATGGTGAACCTCATCCAGAAGAATCTGGGCGAGGAACTCGGAATCGCGACCCTGCTGACCCGCGAGGACAAGTTGACGTTCAAAGAGGATCACTTCGTCCCGTCCATCGCCAAGACCCTGTCGGCTGCGGCGGCCGAGCGCAAACATCCTGAATTGGCCCGTGCGCCCTTGCTGTTATGGTCTCATTCCAACTCTGCCGCCTATATCCAGCGCAGCCTGCGGGAATATCCGGAGCGCATCATCGCCTATTGTCTGTTCAAACCGGCTTTCGGCCACAACACCGACCTCGGCACCGGCACGGCCGGCGACATTGCCGAATACGGCTACAAATCCCCCGTCGCCAAGGACACCGAACTGCGGAGCTTGTCCAAGGCCGCCACACAGGTGTTAGGGCAATGCATCTGGGACATGAACGACCGGATCAAGTCCCCGGGCTACAATCAGGATCATGAGCGGACGGTGATGCTCAAGAACATGGCCGACGCCCGCAAGCAGGGGGCCTTGATTCACGTGACGCTTGTGCGCGGCACGCACCACATGATCGACGGCCAGCAGGGGTTGATGCTGGCATTTTTCAAGACCGCCATGGCCATGCGTCTGCCGCCGAATGCCGATGCGGCTAAAGCCCCGGTCAAGCTGGTCGGCGGCCTGGAACCCGGCGGTCTGCTGCAGGACGGCGAGAGCAAAGCCGTTCTAACTTATGCAGGCTATCCGAAGGAGAAAAATCCGCGAGACGGCTGGTGGCTTCCCACCCGGGAGTACGCGGGCCTGTGGAACGGCTATGCGCTCAATGCCAAGGGAACCCTGGTGGCGGCCCCGTAGGCTCGTTCGTTAGAATGCGGATGGACGACCCCGTGGTGAGTTGCCGTGTGTTGCCTCGCCTCAGCGTGAGGCGGGCCGCTGGCCGTTGTGGCAATCGCCGCAGGCCATCGTGTGGATGTTATGCTTGCTGCTGCTGGAACGATAGCTGGTGTCCATCAGTCTGACGTCCAGGCCGCAGCGCGACGTCGCGGGATGGCAGGCGCCGCACGATGTCTTGGCGGAGTTGGAGTGGGCGCCATGGCAATCCAGACAGCTCAAGCCCTCGTGCACCCCGGTTGGCGTGCGGTCATCCCCCGAACCTAACTGGCGGAACGCATTCGGCGCATGGCACTGGGTGCACAGCCGTTGGCGCGGATCGTGCGAGACCTTCACCGCTTGCCCGCCCCGGAACATCGGCGTGATCGGCAGCAATGCGTCGGTAAACGAGGACTGCTCGCGCCGCACATACAGGTGCGCGGCGCGGGTGCCGGCCGACGGCGAGTGAATCTGGTGGCAGGCCAGGCAGGGGATGGCCGGTTGGTTGGCCTTGGCCGGATCTTTCAGCGCCCACGGGCCGGTGGTTGAGGCGGGCGTGACAAGGTCCTCGATGTGACCGTCAAAAAACATCCCGTGGCAGCGTAGGCAGTCGGGTGCCAGTTGTTCGGTCTGGTTGTGCGTGGCGTCGAGAAAAATCCGCGCATAGGTGGCGGAGTGGCGGCTGTCCTGCCACTCGGCAAAACTCTGCGGATGACAGTTGCGGCAGGCCTCGTGCAGCGCCAACCGGTCCTTCTCCGTTAGACCGGGCGGCTTGTCCCGCGTGGGCCGGAAATGTTGGACCACGCGGTTGACATGCGCGCGCAGGGCGTGGACGTCGAGCGTGAGGGACCCGCCGTGGCATTTGCGGCAATGCAGGGTGCGGTGGGATGATCCCGACCATGCGGCGTGGGTGTCGGCCATCTCGTGGCAGGACGCGCAGGTGGTGGTGGGGTTGCCGAAATGAAACCAGGCCATGCCGCCCAGACCGGTGGCCAGCAGGAACACCACGGGAATCAGCGCGGTGATTAGGAGAAACTTGAAACGGCGGCCGGCGCTCATCGGAACTGGCTTCCTTTCCACCCGGATTTGATCGAATCCGCCACCCAGTAGGCCAGCGCCATGATGGTCAGCACCGGGTTGAACCCGCCATTGGTGACGTTGAGGCTGCCATCGGCGATGAACAGGTTGTCGATCTGATGGACCTGGCCATGGCGGTTGGTGACTGAAGTGTTAGGATCGTCGCCCATGCGGCAGGTGCCGGCCTGGTGTTGGCCGCCGCTGAGGCCCAGGCCGCGGCCGGGGCCGTTGCGCCAGACGCGGGTGGCCCCCATTTCCCTGATGATAGCCTCCGCCTTTTTTGATAGAAACTCGCCGAGTTTCAGGTCGTAGGGATGGCGCGTGCCGGACAGGCGGCAGACGGGGATGCCCCACGCATCCTTGAGCGCCGGATCCACGCTGACGCGCGCGGCAAAGTTGGGGATTTCCTGGATCGGTCCGATGAGGCGGCACAGGCGCTTGTAGTAGCGGCGCTGGAAGTCCTTGTGGGCCTTGCCCCAGTGCGCCTCGCCGGGCGGGCGGATGTTGCAGAACAGATAGGGCAGGGCGATGAATTCGTTGGCCAGCATCCCGCCGCCGACCAATCCCGGATTGCCATGGTTGAAATCACTGATGGCCACTGTGGCACCGGGGCCCGCTTCCTCGTAAATTTCCTCCTCCATCAAGCCGCTGGCGCCCACATACAGGTGGCCTTGCAGGTTGCGACCGACCCAGTCATTGTTGTTGCCGGCGCCGTTAGGAAACAACTTTGATTTGGAATTGAGCAGCAAGCGCGCGGTCTCGGTGGCCGACGCCGAGACGACCACCAGGTCCGCCGCCTGTTCCTGTCCCTTGTTGTTGGCATCAAAGTAGCGGACGCCGGTGGCGCGGCCGCGGTCATCGACGATGATTTCCGCGGCGACGCAACCGGTGCGGACCTGGCAATTGCCGGTGGCCAGGGCGAGCGGCAGCACCGTGTTGTGGCTGCCGGCCTTGGCGTTGACCGGGCAGGCGAAGCCGACACACGAGCGCATGTGAATGCAGGCGGGCCGGCCGTTGTAGGGCACGGAGTTGCGCAGCATCGGGATGGGAAACGGATGCAGGCCCATGCGGGTGGCGGCCTCCGCCACGCGGTTGCC
Organism: Akkermansiaceae bacterium; assembly: GCA_903826205.1. Taxonomy (GTDB): domain Bacteria; phylum Verrucomicrobiota; class Verrucomicrobiia; order Verrucomicrobiales; family Akkermansiaceae; genus Luteolibacter. The sequence continues at coordinate 9,724 of CAIKDP010000271.1, read as the reverse complement.
TTCCTTGTTCAAGGGAAATCCGGGCATCGGAAACGGCTTCTTGCGCGGCCCGCAAAAAGGGTTGTTAGAATAATCCCCGGCCACCCCGATCTCATATTCCGCCTTTTCGTAAAACGGCTCCAAGTCGTCGTAACTGATAGGCCAGTCGGCAAGCGTGGAGTCCTTCACCTCGCCATAAGTGGTGCGCAACCGGAAATCCTCCGGCATGAAGCGCCAGGCCATCGCCCCGTAGCTCACCGTACCGCCGCCGACACACCCGGCGTTGTTGTTATATGCCCAATCGCTGGGCACCACCACGCGGGTGGCTCCGTCGCCCTCTACGACCACCCGGCGGTGCCGTTGGTCGTCGGGCCCGAACGGGTTGCCAAACACCGGGGTCCGCTGGGAATTCAGCTCGTCGTCATTGTGGTCGTCGTAACGCGGCCAGTCGCCACGCTCTAACAACACGACGCTGAGCCCGGCCTGCGCCAGCTCCTTGGCGACAATGCCGCCACCCGCGCCGGCACCGACGATAACCACATTGACTTTGGGGAGGGCCATGACTGCTGCGGGTTTGACAGATCAACCGGGGCGCTTGGCGCCGTAGCGGTTCTGGCCGATGAGGTTGGGATAGGCCAGACCTAACATACGGTAGCTGGCGTAGTCGCGGTTGCCGCCATGGCGGGGGCTGCCATAGAAGCCCTGCCGGGTGTGGTCGATCACCATGCTGAAGAACCCCTGTTGCGATTGTTCACCCCAGAGTTCCCGCGGGGCCTGTTCCGCTTCGATCAGGCGTATGGCCTCCGTCTGTTGCGTGAAGCTGAGTTGCTCGAATGGTGTCTTGTAAACTTGCAGGCAGGTCTTGCCAAACGCCGCCAAACCCGACCGGTATGCCGCCTGGTGGTCGGCGAACGCGCGGCTTAGCTGGCGGTCGATGTAATGAATCACGCCGGCATCCGTGGCGCCGGGTGCGTCATCGCGCGGGATGATTTGCTCGCAGATGGCGATGAGCAATGTGGCCTCAGCCGGCGAAAAAAACCGGTAGGGGAGGGGCGTGGTGCGCACCCAGCGGGTGAGGCCGATGGCGGTGGCGCCCCCGAAGCCGGCCCCGAGCAGGCCGACCGCCGAGAGTTTCAACACGGCGCGCCGCGACCAGTCGTCTGGCGTGGCGGGGGAGTTGGTCTCTGGGGTGGTGGGTTGCATCGGTTAGGGGTGGCAGTGAGACCCTTGCGTCGAGTCCCGCCGGAGTCCGGATGTTAATGTGGCGGATCACTACGTAATGAGACGTGTGATCTTTCAGGCTGCGCAAACGCGGGTCTGCGTAGTCGCGTTCGTTAGGATGCGTCTTGGCGGATGGGGCGTCCGTGAGCGACCGGATATCGCCCTCCCGCGCTGTCACCAGCGCGCCTACGAAGAGTGCGTCCGGCAGAGTGCGTCCGCTCGTAGGCGCGTTCGTGAGAACGCGGTCTTGGCTGCAAATCGTGAAATTCACCAAAGAATCCGTGAAATTCACAATACTGGAGGGATGTTGCCTGTTAGCGTCACGGCCTCACCAAGCACCCCCATGTCATCACTCCTATCCCTAGCTTCACTCGTCGTGGCGATGATCGCCTTCCGTTTCATGCCTCACCCGGAGAATGTGGCGCCCATCGGCGCGTTCGCCTTGATGGGCGGATTCTACCTCAACAAGCGCTTCGCCTTGGCCGTGCCGGTGCTGGTCTTGGTGTTGAGCGATTTGGTACTCAATGCCCAAATGGGCTATCCCGTGTTTCACGCGCCCCGTTTGCTGGATTACAGCGCCTTCCTGGTCATTGGCATGGCGGGCCTGGCCCTGCGTGACCGCAGTTGGAAATTCCAGTTGGGTGGCGCGGTTTCAGTGCCGTTGTTCTTCTATGCGGTGAGCAACCTCGGCGTCTGGCTCACCGGACTGAGCCTGTCCGGCCAGCCGTATGCCAGGACCTTTGCCGGTCTGGTGGAATGCTACGTTGCGGGGCTGCCGTTCCTGCGCGGCTCGATGTTAGGTGACTGGGGTTTCATGGCGCTGTTTGCCGCGGTCATGGCTGTTGCCGCCGCCAACTCACGCACCGAACGCGCGGTCGCCACCTCAAGCCATTGATCGAATCATCCCCAACAAACCACATTGATTTATGAGCACTCTATCAGAACTTTCGGTGGCCGTAGAAGGCGGCAAGCGCAATGACGCCAAACTCATCACCCAGACGCTGCTTGAGCAGGGGCTCAAGCCGCTCGATATTGTCGAGCAGGGCTTGGTGCCCGGGATGGCCAGCATCGGCGAGAAATTCAAGAACAACGAGGTCTTCGTGCCGGAGATGTTGATAGCCGCGCGGGCGATGAAGGAATGCATGGGCGTTCTCGAGCCGTTGCTTGCCGAGGCCGGCATCAAGCCGAAATTCACCGCTGTGATCGGCACCGTCCAAGGAGACCTTCACGACATCGGCAAAAACCTCGTGGCCATGATGCTCAAGGGTGCCAACTTCGGCATCATCGATCTGGGCACCAATGTGGCACCGGAAAAATTCGTGGCCGCCGCACAGGAAAGCAACGCACAATTGATCTGCCTGTCCGCGCTCCTGACCACCACGATGCCGGCCATGAAACTGACCGTGCAGGCCGTCCGTGACGCCGGCCTCAGCAAGGCCAAAATCATGATCGGTGGCGCTCCTGTCACACAGGAGTACGCCGATGAGATCGGAGCCGACGGTTACAGTCAGGATGCCGCCAGCGCGGTGGATCTGGCGCTGCGTCTCGCTGAAACCTGCTAGGCCATGCGACCGCGGTGTGCCCGGTTTTTCCGGCAACAATCGGCCAATCACGGGCCGGCGCCGCGGGCAGTGAAAAAACATTTGATAGGCGGCATTCCTCATGAGGGGCAGCCTGACTGGCAACCAAACAACAACATACGATGAAACAAATCCTGATGGCGGCTGTGGTGATGGGTGTGGCTGGCACTTGCCTGGCGGCACCGAAAAAAACGGTCGTGGTCTGGTCCGAAGGGACGGCCCCGGCCAATGTGTATCCTAACGACATCAACACGGCGATTGCCGAGGGGTTGCGTGCATCGGAGGACATGAAGGATTGGGACGTGGTCGTCGCCAATCTGAAGGACCCTGACCAGGGGTTGCCGGATGCCCTGCTTGCCAAGGCCGACGTGCTGGTCTGGTGGGGTCACAAAAAACATGGCGCGGTCAAAGACGAGCTGGTTGCCAAGATTGAAAAGCGCGTCAAGGAAGAGGGCATGGGTTTCATTGCGCTGCACTCCGCACACTTTGCCAAGCCTAACAAAGTTTTGATGGCCACGGCGTGCACGTTTGCGGCCTATGTCTGCGACAACAAGGAGACGGTGATCAAGGCCGCGGCGGCCGATCATCCCATCACCAAGGGAGTGGCCAAGGAATTTACCATCGAAAACGAGGAACGCTACAGCGATCCCTACGCCGTGCCTCCGGCTGCGGCAACGCCGCTGGGCGGCACCCATATTCACAAGGACGGCGTGAAGGAGGAGAGCACCCAAGGTTACTGCTGGACGGTGGGCAAGGGCCGCTACTTCTACTTCCAGGCCGGGCATGAGACCAACCCGATCTACTTCCAGCCCGAGATTCGCAAGATCATGGCCAATGCCGTGAACTGGGCCGCCAAGCCCTAAGGAGCGACTCCTAAGGAGCGACGACATTCCTGTCGTCGTTAGGGAGCGGGGACATTCTTGTCCTCGTCTTCTCTTTTGCATCTCCTGTACGAAGCAACGACAGGAATGTCGTTGCTCCTCAAACGACAGGAATGTCGTTGCCCCTCAAACGACAGGAATGTCGTTGCCCCTCAAAGCATGGGCATGTGGCGGTTCCTAACCGCGACCGGCTACCCTTGCGCCAGGAAGCCGTCGTCATCCAGGAAACATCCGTGCGGCAGGGCGAGTCCGGCGGCGGGCGCGGCCGGCCCGTGGGCTAACAATTGTCCGTCCGCCGCGGGCGCGAGAAACCAGCCGGGCAACAGCCTGCCCCAGGTGCCGGGTTTGCCGCCGCTCTGGACATCCTTCAGGCTGGACACCGTCGCCGGATCCGGCATTGACATCGCCACCACCATGCCATCGAGCGCCAGGCACGGGCAATGCCGCAGGTTGGGCTGGTCTATCGGAATGACAGCCTGCGCGCTGAAATCGTAAAACACGCAGGGCTTGTCGAGCATCACGCTGGCAAATGCCGTGCGCAAGACTTCGCCGCCGACCCAGCTGCCGCCGGCATGAAGCTGCGCAAGCGGGCGCGGCTGCGCCGGCGATTGGTAGAGCTCCGGGAAGGCGAGGGCCAGCCCTGACAAACCGGCGGGCGCCGGGTCATCTATCAGAACGGCAAAGGCATGGTGCCGTTGCAAGGCGTTGATCTGGCCGATCTGATAGCCATTGATCCACATCCGCCGCCGCGCCGCCGCACCGAGGCCGGACATTCGCTCTGCCGCCGCGCCGCGCGGCATTCTAACCAGCCAGCCCGGCGCCTTGAAACGGGCTTCGATGGCCGCCGCGGACGCATTCAGCATGGCGTCGCGCAGTTCCTCAAGGCTGGCGGTGGCGGGTGCGAGAGGTTCGCCAAAGGCCACGGTCAACCCGTGGCGGAACGTGCGATAGGGCCGCTTGCCGAAGAAGCGCCCGCGCTCAAATGAGAAAACCGACCCCCACGAACCGTCGCACCACAGCGGTACCAACGGATGTCCGGCCTGTTTTGCGATCAAGGCGAATCCGCGTTGCAGTTTGCTCAGGGTGCCGGTGCGGGTCAGATGACCTTCGGGGAACAGGCACACGGTATCGCCCTGGCGCAGGGCTGCGATGATGATGCGGATGGCTTCGCGCGGTTGCTCGCGGTTGATGCACACCGTGTCAAAAAAACTCACGAACCAGCGCACCGCGCGCTTTTTCATGAACACCTCATCCATCACAAAACGCACCGGCCGGCCACATGCCGCCGAGATGAAAAACGAATCGGCGTAGGTCACATGATTCGGCAACAACAGGACCCCGCCGCTTGGCGGCAGGTGCTCGAAGCGCACCGTGCGTACATGATAGATCGAGCGCACCAGGGTGGCACCGAGCACCCGGATGAAATGTCCCGGCAGCAGCCGGATGATGAACAGGGTCATCAGCGCGCAGATGACGCCGGCCACCGCGATTTGCACGCGCAGCCCGAGCATGGCACTCATGCCGAGCGCATGGGTGACGAAGGCAATGGCCTCGAGCGCCGCCGCCGCGAGCATGCCCGCGAAACAATCCTGAAGATTCACCGCGGATTGCAGCTCGCCGCGCTTGTCCGCCGGATAGCGGTCCTGCACCCACGCATTCAACGGTGCCAAAAACACCGCCGAACATAGCGCCATGCACACCAGCGCCGCCATGAACCCCAAACCACCCAGCGGAATACAGGCAACCACCAAGGCCAGCACCGACATCGCCACGCCCGCCACCGGCACCCAGCCCAGCTCGATGCGCCGCCGCAACAAAAACGCCGCCAGTCCAAAGCCCCCGATCATGCCCAGCGAGGCCGCGCCCATGAACTCCGAGGACAAGGTGCCAAAGCCGCCGTGGCCGCCGGTCATGACTTTGGCCAGTTTCACCGACCACAGGTTGATGAAGGTGGCAAAGCCCCAGAAAAACGCCATGCCAAAGGACGCGCGGCGCAATGGAGCATCCCGCCACAGGTCTTTGAGGTGGCCGAAATGTTGGACCAGCATTCCCGCGCGCAAGGGCACCCCGCCTTGCGCGGGTACCCGTGGCACCACCCACGCCATCAGCAGCGCCGGCACCGAACACAGCGTGAGAATCAACATCGGCAGCAGCGCCGCCGTCCACGCCACTGACTCCGTCCCGCCCAGCCCACGGTAGCGCGAATCGTAAATCCAGCCGGCCAGGATCTGCCCTGCCAGCATCCCCAACATGGTTGTCATTTGTTGGATGCCCGAGGCAAACCCGAGATGCGCCGATCCTAACAACTCCTTGTTGCTGCCGATCTTCGCCGGGCTGAAAAACGCCGCCTGGGTGGCGAGGGCGAAAAACCCGAGCATCGCCACCGGCATGTTGCGCATGACCACCGCGCCGCAGATGGCTGCGAGGATGATCACCTGCGCCACCGCGGCACCCAACATCACATCGCGTTTCGAAAAACGGTCGCTCATCCAGCCGGCCAGCGGCGCGAACAACACGTAAGGCAATGAAATCAGGATCGCGGCCCAGGATTCCACCGCGACCCCCACTGCGCCGCCCAGCGACACCAGCATGAACTGTGCGACCTTGTCGTTGAACGCATTCTGCGTTTGCTGAACGATCATGCTCCAAAACCCCACCCAATGGCGGCGCGTCGGCGTCCCCGCGCTTGCTTCATCAGGTGTCATAAGGAGTCACGACATTCCTGTCGTGTCTTCGTGCATGCATCGAAGAGACAGGCAAAATGATGATGAGGCAAAATCATGGAGGAGAGAGACTGGTGAGTGAACGGTCACGGTCCCTCTTTACCGCACTCTCTCTAACAACCACGGCAACAGCGCGTCCACCGGCAGGCGCTCCTGTTCCATGGAATCGCGGTGGCGCACGGTGACGGTGCCTTTGAGGGCGTCGCCGTTTTCGCCGAGGGTGTCGAAGTCCACGGTGATGCAGAAAGGCGTGCCAATCTCGTCCTGGCGGCGGTAACGGCGGCCGACGGCCCCGCCATCGTCGTAGAACACATTCATCCACGGTTGCAACTGTTTCTGGATGTCGCGGGCGATTCCCACCTGCGCCTCGTTTTTCTTGAGCAACGGGAAAATGCCGACCTTGACCGGAGCCATCCTAGGCACGAAGCGCAACACCGTGCGCACGTCCTCCTTGCCCTTCTCATCGGTTAGGGTCTCCTCATCGAAGGCTTCGCAAATGAGCGCCAGCACCGTCCGGTCACACCCCGCGGACGGTTCGACCACGTGCGGCAGGAACCGCTCCTTGGTGTCCTCATCGAAATACACCAGCGATTTGCCGGAGCCTTTCTCATGCACGCCCAAGTCGTAGTCGGTGCGATACGCCACGCCTTCCAACTCCTGGATGCCGAAGGGGAACTCGTATTCGATGTCGTAGGTTTTCTTCGAGTAGAACGCGCGCTCGCCGTCCGGCACGTCGAGGATATGGAGTTTTTCGCGCGGGATGCCGATCTCGCCGTAAAACTTCAGGCGCTCCTCCAGCCATTCGTCGGTGAGCCGCATGCCGTCGTCAGGGTGGCAGAAATACTCGATTTCCATTTGCTCGAACTCGCGCGAGCGGAAGGTGAAATTGCGCGGGTTGATCTCGTTGCGGAATGACTTGCCGCATTGGGCGATGCCAAACGGCAGTTTCACTCGGTTGGAGTCCAACACGTTTTTGTACTGGCAAAAAATCGATTGTGCGGTTTCCGGGCGCAGATAGGCGATCTGGTCGCCGGTGGCGCCGAAGTTTGTCTGCAACATCAGGTTGAACGCGCGCGGTTCGGTCAGTTCGCATTTCGGCGATTGGCCGGGGCAGACGCTCGGCTTTTCCTTGCACTGTGAGGCTTCCAGGGTGTCGGCGCGGAACCGGCCCTTGCAGGTTTTGCAATCGACCATCGGATCGGAGAAGCCGCCGACGTGGCCGGAGGCCACCAACACTTGCTCCATGGTGAGGATGGCGCCGTCCATGCCGAGGACGTCATCGCGTTCCTGCACGGTTTTGCGCCACCAATAATCCTTGAGGTTGCGTTTCAGTTCCGCGCCCAGCGGACCGTAATCCCAGCAGCCGTTGAGACCGCCGTAAAGCTCGCCGGCTTGAAATATCAAGCCGCGGCGTTTGCACAGGGAGACGATTTTTTCCATGCGGACGGGATCGGTGCTGTCTTTGTTGGCCATAGGGGTCTGGGGTCGGACGCCGATACAAACAAACATCCGCCCACTCTGCAAGCCGCGATCCTCAGGTCTACCTGCGAAAAACAATTCCCTGCCGGGCCGCAACAAACCCGGATTCCTCCTGCAGGCCGTAGGGTTCCCGATAGGGCTTGCGCCCCGCCATTGTTAGACCTAGGCTCGGCATTGTCATGAGCAAGCACAGGAATTTGGGAATCGCGCTGGTGTGGTGTGTGGTGTGTGGGCCGCTGCTGGCGGGGCCTGTGCTGCCCCACGTCACGGCCAAGGTGGCGGTGGAGGATTCCAACGACTACAAGGATCTGCCGGGGACCAGCGAGAAATCCAAGGTGCAACGCCGCCAACTCCACGTCACCCTCGACAACCGGGATAAGGAAGGTGCCAAGGACGTGCTGGTGAAGTGGACGATCTACGCCCACAAAATGGATAACAAAAAATTGGTGGTGGCCAAACAAGGCAGCGTGAAGGCCAAGCTCGAACCCCTCAAGACCCTGACGGTGGAAAGCGACAAGGTCGTGATCCGCGGCACTCCGGAGCACACCGAGACGATCCGCAGGCGCGTCCGCGACAGGATCCAAACCAGCAGCAAGCACCACGAGGCGAGCGGCGAGGAATATTACGGCTATGCGGTGGAGGTGTTTGTGGGCGCGGTGTTGGTCGATGAGATCTACAGCCAGCCCAGCCTCAAACACGGATAGGTGTTAGACTGCGGCTGGAAGCCGCAGCCACTTCTCACAGTAACTGTGGCTTCCAGCCGCAGTAGTCCTCTTCCCGCAAGAACTGCGGCTGGAAGCCGCAGCCACTTCTCACAGTAACTGTGGCTTCCAGCCGCAGTAGTCCTCTTCCTGCAAGAACTGCGGCTGGAAGCCGCAGCCACTTTTCACAGTAACTGTGGCTTCCAGCCGCAGTAGTCCTCTTCCCGCAAGAACTGCGGCTGGAAGCCGCAGCTACTTGCTGACCTTGGCGCGGAGGAAGCCCCTGCCGACGAGGCCGCTGGAGCCGCTGAGACTGAAGCTGACGTATTTGTAGTTGGTGGGACCGGTGAGCGCCGGCAGGCCGGTGGTGAGGGCGGTCACGGGTGTCACCACCACCCCTCCGTTTGTTAGATCGGTGCTTCCTTCAATCGTGTAGGTGATGCCGTCCACCGTGGCCGTGGGTGAGGGCGAGCCGCTGAAGGCCGGCGTGGCCGCGCGCACCGCGACAGTTAGAACCAGTTCTTTCAGGCCATCGGCATTGGTGTCGGCCGTGAGGGAATGGATCTGGCCTTGGTCGGCCGCGCTGAGCGGGTTGCCGTTGAAGGCGAACTCGGCCAGGTTGTTGCGCCCGTCCTGGTCGGGATCGGCATCGCTCGCCGCATCGGTGGCGGAGCCGGGCTGGCCGGTGAGACCCGAGGCGGTGGCCCAGGTCTGATAGGGAGTGGCGGTGGTGCCGGTGTCGACGAGGCTGAGTGTGCCGGTGCTCTCGTTAAAAGTCCAGGTCTTGGTGCCTTCCACCTTGGTCCAGACGTTGGCGGTTTCCGACCAACCCGTGCCGGCCATGGTGAAGGTGCCGGTGAAGGATTCCGCGAGCGCCGTGGTATCGACCAACACCCAAGTGCCGGCAGCGGCGGTGACTGCGGAAGTATCAAGGGTGAAATCGCCACCCAGGGTGACCGTGCCCACGCCCCGGATGCGGTTGCTGGATGAATTGGTGATGACAAACTTCAGGCCGGCATTGTCCGCAAGCACGAGCGTGCCGCCCGCGACGCAGGTGTCGCCGGTGTAGCTGTTGATGCCGGTTAGAGTCAATGTGCCCACGGTCACCTGCAGCCCCAGCGAACCGCCGCCGCTGCCATCGCGCAGCACCCCGGCGAAAG
>CAIKDP010000270.1 GCA_903826205.1 Akkermansiaceae bacterium | reverse complement strand
TGGTTTGGATCGCGAACGGCGCGAACGCCGAGCGAACGGCGGGTGGTTTGGATCGCGAACGGCGCGAACGCCGAGCGAATGACGGGTGGTTTGGATCGCGAACGGCGCGAACGCCGAGCGAACGGCGCGAACGCGAAGGGCGCGGAGATCCGCGCCCTTCGCGGTTTCGTGTATTTCGTGTTCGCGTCATTCGCCCGGCATTCGTGTCATTCGCGATCCAAACGCCCGGCATGCGCGATCCAAACGCCCGGCATTCGCGATCCAAACGTCCGACATTCGCGTCATTCGCGATCCAAACGCCCGGCATTCGCGTCATTCGCGATCCAAACGCCCGGCATGCGCGATCCAAACGCCCGACATGCCCGGCATGCGCGATCCAAACCAAGCGCATCCCAGACATCCACGACCGCGAAGAGACGCGCCGCCAGCGGGATCTGCTCGCCCTTGATGCCGCGTGGATAGCCGGTTCGGATTGCGTAGCGTCTTTTGACGAATCTAGGCGGAGAGCGTACAATTGTGCGATAGCACGCCTGAACGTTAGGCGCACGGTATAACTAAGGGTAGAATATGCGGCGACGCGCATCTCTTGAGAAACGAGAAGTAGAAAATATTCCTTTGAATGAAATTATTCAAGGAAATTGTATCGAGATACTCAAAACGCTGCCTGAAAAATCTATCGACCTTATATTCGCTGATCCTCCTTACAACTTGCAGTTACAAAACGAACTTCTTCGTCCGAACCAAACCATTGTGGATGGTGTTAATGATGAATGGGATCAGTTTGATGATTTTGCGGATTACGACAAATTCTCAGAGCAATGGCTTTCTGCGTGCCGTCGTGTGTTAAAAGATAATGGAACCATGTGGGTCATCGGTTCGTATCATAATATCTTTCGTGTTGGTAGGATTATGATGGATCTAGGGTATTGGGTGCTTAATGACGTTGTGTGGCACAAAACCAATCCAATGCCGAACTTTCGTGGAACTCGTTTTCAAAATGCCACAGAGACCATGATTTGGGCGAAAAAATCAAGCGATCAGAAAAAGTATACCTTTAATTACCAAGCAATGAAAAATTTCAATGACGAAAAGCAGATGCAAAATGTATGGCATATTCCGCTATGTACGGGATCAGAGCGAATCAAGATAAACGGAAAGAAAGCCCATTCAACGCAGAAGCCAGAAGCCCTGCTTTATCGCGTTATTCTATCCTCCAGTAACGTCGGAGATAGGATACTTGATCCATTTTTTGGCTCAGGGACGACCGGGGCGGTCGCTAAAAAGCTACAACGCCATTATATTGGCATTGAGTTGTCCCCTGAATATATTGAGATTGCCCAAGAACGAATTGCGGCTATTCCCCAAGTGCTTTGTAACGCTGCGGCGCTTGTGACAAAGTCTAAGCGAGATGCGCCACGGATTAGCTTTGGTCAACTTATCGAGTCGGCCTATATGATGATCGGACAACAAGTTTTCTCAAAAGACCGAACCATAATAGCGACCATTAAGGCGGACTCGCAACTTATGTGGCAAGACCAGAGCGGTTCAATTCATAAAATAGCAGCTCTTATCCAAAACCGACCAATGTTTAATGGTTGGGAATACTGGTATTGTGAGGATTCCCATGGCAACCTTGTAAGTATTGACGATCTTCGAGCGCGGTATCGCCGCGAGAACACTATGGAATAGCCTCTAATGGCAATACCGCAGAAGCCGGGGGACTGAAGCCTCCGGCTAGGTCTACGACGACCGCTTCAGCGGCCGTCGTAGATCGTAGCCCGCTCGTTTACGGGCCGGGCGCTTGGGCTGGCAGGGTGAGTTCTATCGTGAGTTTGGCTATGGTTCAACCTGGCGTTACCATACTGCGGTGTTCGTCGTAGCGGATTCCACCACGTGCGGAGCGGATCGGTGGGCTGACACCCACACGACCATCAGGGCCGGTCCGCGCATGCCTCGCAGCGCAGTTCGCTACGGCGGGCAAGGGCCAGCCCGTAGGTCGGCCGACCACAGTGGGGGCAGTCGAGGGCGTCGGTCTTCTCGGTGAGCGGGTCCCAACTGACGCTCAACTCCGGCATCGGAGGCAGCTTCGGGCCGGTCAGACGGGCGCGCAGGAAGAGTCGTGGGGCGTACAGGAAGACGTACACATCGCGGGCCTGGCCGATCCGGCTGAGCCGCCCAATGCGCTGCTCAATACGCATCGGGTTCCAGGGCAGGTCGAAGTTGACGATACCGTTGCAGAACTGGAGATTGCGGCCCTCGCTGCCCGCGTCGGTGGTCAGCAGCAGGCGCGCCGGGCCACGGAAGGCGGTGACGGCATCTTCCTTCTGCACACGGGTTAGCCCGCCGTGGAAGAGCACGACCTGCTCGCCATCCGCGCTGAGGCGGCGCTGGAGCAGTGCCTGGGTCTCGCGGAACTGGGTGAAGATCACCAGCTTGTCGGGGAAAGCGCGCACCAGTTCGCTCAGGCGATTGAGCTTGGAGTGCTCGGCGAGGCTGCGGGCCGTGGCGGCGAGATCGCCCACCACGCCCCGCTCGGCGACCGGCAGGCGCTCGTCCAGGGCGAGCCGCTCCAGGGCGGGTGCGGCGGCGGCCCCCGAGCTGCCAAGTGCCCGCTGGAGCCCGAGCAGAGTCATGCGGTTGAGCGGGCCACGGCCCCCGCCAGCGTGCAGGTGCCGACGTACAAATGTGGACACCCCATCGTACAGACGGCGCTCGGCGGGGGCCAGGGGCACGCTCTCCGTGCGCGCGATGCGGCGGGTCAGGGCCAAACCTACGGTCGAGCGCCGGTTTCGCACCATCACCTCGGCCAGCAGGTCGTGGAGCTGATCCATATTGCGCGGGGTGAGCTTATCGCGTCGGTCGACGAACTGCTGCTGAAAAACCCGAGCGGTGCGCAGCAGCCCGGGCTGAAGCAGCGTGACTAGGTTGAACAGCTCCTCCATGTTGTTCTGCACCGGGGTCGCGGTGAGCAGCAGAATGTACTTCTTGCGCAGCTCGGCGGCAAACTGCCAGAGCATGGTGTTGCGGTTGCGCAGGTGATGGGCCTCGTCGACGATCACCAGATCCCACTCGTGAGCGAGAATCGCCGAGCGGTGCGGCTCGCGCTTGGCGGTGTGGAACGAGACGACGATGCGCTCGTGCTGGCCCCAGGCCGCCACGCCCTGCTCGCGGAATAGCGGGTCATCGTAGGCGATGCTATCGAGGCCAAACTTGCGGCGCAGCTCGCCTTGCCACTGCTCGACCAGCGACGGCGGGGTCAGGATGAGCGTGCGCCGAACCAGGCCACGGGTCGCCAGTTCAAGCGTAACCATGCCGGCCTCGACGGTCTTGCCCAATCCAACCTCGTCGCACAGGAGCGCCCGCCCGCGCATGCGCCGCAGCACGGTGCGGACGGTGCGGATCTGATGTTCGAGCAGTTCAACGTCGCGCAGCAGCGGAGTGGAGAGCAACTCGTCGAAGCCCGCGACGATGGCGAACTGGGCAGCCTGGAGGCTGAGGCGGAAGTCGCTCCAACTCGTTGGCATGCCGGACGCCGCAAGGCACTCCGCATCCTGAAGATCGAAGGCGAGAGGCACGCCGTCCTCGGTGATCATCGGCGCGGCGGGGATGTTGAGCGGCGGCGCGGCGGGTCGCAGCAGGTGCAGGGTGAGCGGGGCGACCGTGCGACACTCCAGACGCAGGCGTGTCGCTGGGGCGGCCAGATCGCGCAGGGCCGGGCCGATAATGCCGCCTGTGGCGGGGTCGAGGGCAAGCGGCTGCGGGCCACGGGCAGTCTCAGCGACCAAGCTAAGGCTGCCGACACCGAGCAAGCCCATGAGTGCCGGAGCCAGGGGCAGACGACCTGCCAGCAGGTCGCCTGTGGGAGCCGTAAGTTCCCAGGCGTCGCCAACTTCAATTGTCGATATCACGGTTAGTTTGTAAGACATGGTTTCAGAAGGGCTAATTTTACTTTACACTCTTGGCATACTTACCCCCCCTAGCCCCCCCGCAAGCGG
>CAIKDP010000269.1 GCA_903826205.1 Akkermansiaceae bacterium | reverse complement strand
GTCGGAACTGGCTTGCAACTGTGACAAGCCATCGTTGCGCCCGTAGGCCACCGACCAGATCCCCATGGCCCGCCCGTCCGCAAAGTCATCCAGTGCCTTTTTGCGCACGCTGAAAATGCCACGGTTGCCCGCAAACCACAGCCGGCCGTGCCCGTCCGGAAGAATGTTAGAGATATAATCGTCGCGCAGCCCGTGCTCCATCCTGAAGCGGCTGAAGCGGCCGGCTTTGAGCCGCCCCAGGCCCTGGCCGCCATAGCCGATCCACAAGCTCCCGTCCGGCGTGCCTAACAAACAGCGGATCGCGCCCGCCCCCGCGAACGTCTTCCCGGTTTCGTTGGACAGAACCTTGTCGCGCACCCGCAGCAGCAGACCCTTGGTGGTTGCCGCCCAGCAGTCGCCGGCGGCGTCCATGGCCATGGCGTTCACCGCCCCGCTGTCGAGTGGCAGATGGAAAGTTTCGAGCTGCCCGGCGCGCCGGCATTGCAAGACCTGCCGTGGTCCATCCGGTCCGTTGGGGCCAATCCAAACCTCGCCGGAGGGGGTCGTCAGCAGCGCGTTGACCTGGTTGGCGGTCGTGCCGTTACGGTTAACGCCCAGGCCGTGCTCGGCATCCAGGCTGTCGGCCACCGCCCCATCATGCCAGTGGTGCAAGCCATTGTATTGAGTGCCGAGCCAGACGCCGCCTTGGGCATCTGCGGCCACGCATTGGGAGAGGGGAATGGACCATCCATCTTTGGCAGACATGGGAGTCCAGCCTTGGCCCGCGCTCCGCAAGACTTCCCCGTTTGGCCACAGGACCGCCCACAGCAGCCCGGCGGCATCCTGACAGATGGAGCCCACCGGCGTCAACGAGGTGGCGGAACTGATGGCTAACAACTCCACGACACCGGGCGTCAATCGGCTCAGGCCGCCGCCGCGCGTGCCGACCCACAAATTGCCCTCCCGGTCGTCCGCAAGGGAGATGATGCTTTGTTGGGGCATGGCCGCTGTCGGCACACCCGCGTGATCGAAGCGGAACAACCCCGCCTCCCTGGTTCCGAGCCACAGAAAACCGTCACGGTCTTCGTGAAAAGCCGTCGGGGTTACCGAGGGCGTATCGGCCGGCAACGCTCCCAGTTTGACCGGGGTGCCGCCCTCGGTGTAACGCCAGACTTGCCCGTCCTTGTAACTCCAGATCCCTCCTGCACGGCAGCCGGTGATGAACCGGGCCGACAACTCCCGCAGCGGGCGGAATTTCCCATCCCGCAAGACTCCCACCCAATCCCCCCGGGAAAACCACAGCAAGCCCATCCCATCCACCGTCAAGTGGCAGCGGCCACCCGCGGGCAAGCCGTCCGCCTCGGTGAAAGAACGCACCTGCCCGTCCTGAATGCGCAAGACCTCGCCGCCGATGTAGGCCACCCACACGGCACCTTCGGCGTCTTCGACCATGAACCGACTGCCGATGTCCCCCCGAGCGTGTTCCGCGCCGACCACCGTCGTCGCGTACCCCCGGTCCACGCACACCACCACCCCGTTCTCCTTCGCAACCCAGATGCGCCCGCGGCGGTCGGCTAACAGGCCCTTGCAGCGACCCGCCTGATCTCCCTCCGCCGTCACCGGCCAAGGTCGGAACCGCACGCCATCGAAGCGCACCAAGTCCGTATTGGTGGTCACCCACAGGAATCCGTCGGGCGATTGGGTGATCCCCATCACCATATTATCCGGCAATCCCTCATCGGACTGCCAGTTGCGAATGAACCAAGATGCTCGCGCCGAGGCCAGCGGCGCGAAGGCAGCCATCACCCCCACCAGGCACGCGAGCCAGCGCCTGGGGACGCAAGCGCGGCATTGTAGCGGTGCTCTACGAGCGTCGCTGTGCATGATATGGTGCTGGTCGGCAATGCGATTCATTGTCCCTCGATTTTCAGCACCCCTTCACCCTTGATGAACTTGGGAGCGGTCGCCGCGCTATAGATGCCGGCAGGTTGGGGTTTCCCATCAAGAGTGAGTTTGGTTATGCGCATTTCCCCTTTGAAGTTCAAGGCAAGGGTCGCGCCGTCGGCAACCGAGACTTCCGTCTTCCCGCCCAAGCCCTGCGCATTCGTGAACGACAGCGTGCCCTGCGTTACCGTCGTCGGGCCGGTGTAGCTGTTTTTGCCCGAGAGCGTCCAGGTGCCGGTGCCGGATTTGGTGAGCGAAGTGTTAGCCTTGCTTTTGCGGTCATAGACATTGTCGATGTTGAAGGCGAGTTCGCCGGTGCCCACGCTGGAGCCGGCGAGCACCAGGGTTTTGTTTTCGGCGAAGCCGGACATCACGAACGGGCTGGTGAGTTTGAGCAAGCCGGTGCCGGATTGATCCAGGGTGATGGTGTC
>CAIKDP010000268.1 GCA_903826205.1 Akkermansiaceae bacterium | reverse complement strand
CGTTCAAATGGGAACAGGTCGAGTGGAGCAAGGACGCCCGCAACGAGGATGGCGAGTGGGATTTTCAAAAAGTCCGCGACACCACCATCATGCGTTGCGCCTCCTGCAACCACTATTTTGAGGACACCGACCGGACGCGCCGCGAACTCAACGCCACCGGATGCTACGTCGTCACCAACAAGAACGCGCCGAAGGAAAACACCGGATTCCACTGGAATGCCCTCTGCGCCATGAGCTGGGGACGTTTGGCCGAGCTATATCTCCGCGCCAAGGCAGCCGCCCGCCGTGGCGACGTGTCGCTCATCCAGCAGTTCTATCAAAAGCGTCTGGCACTGGCATGGCGCGAGTATCTGGAGGATTACAAGTTGGAGATCGTGCCGGGTGGCTATCTCAAAGGGGAAAAATGGGATGGCGAGGCGGGCGTGGATACCGCAGGGCGGATCATTCCTCCAGGCGAGCCGTCCGTGTGCCCGCTGCGCATCCTCACGGTCGATTGCCAGATAGATCACCTGTTCCTCGTCGTCCGCGCATGGGCCATTGACGGATCCAGCCGCCTGATCTGGAACGAGCGGATTCTAACATTCACTGACGTCCAGACGATCCAGGAACGGTTCGGCATTCATCCAAACCTGGTTTTCATCGATGCGGGGCACGCCACCTACGATGTCTATCGTGAATGCGCCGCGCATGGGTGGACCGCCCTCATGGGTGACAAGCGTGCGACGTTCACGCACAAGGTGAAGGGTCGCAAGTCCATCGAGCGGTTCTATTCGCCGCGCCGCAAGGTGGTGTTAGGCAGGGGTCAGAGTTGCTCGGTGTTCTATTGGTCCAACCTCAACATCAAGGACACGCTGGCCCGCTTGCGCCGCAACCAGGACCCGGCAAATGGCCCGGTGTGGGAAGTGCCCGACGACATCGACGAGGATTATCTCGCCCAGATGGAAAGCGAGCACCGGATCAAAAAGGGCGGCAAATGGTTGTGGGAGCAGATCGGTTCGCGACCGAATCACCTGTTTGACAGCGAGTCCATGCAGGTCGCCGCCGCCACCATGCTCAAGATTGTTGGACGTGAGGCGGCCAGCCATGACCCGGTTGACACCCCGGACGGGGAACCATGAAAACTCTAATTCTTCTCGCCGCCCTGTCCATTCTGCTGTCCGCGTGCGCCACTCCCCCGCCCGTCAGCGGCTCCGTCGAAAGCAAGTTCGGCGGGTTCCGGTTGCTGCCCGATGGCCGCATCGAAATCACCGTGAATCCAAAATCCGCCAAGTGAGTTGCGGGCCACTTCACCTAACAGACCATGAGCACGGCATTGTGGGCGAAGATTCAGGCATTCGTCGGGGTGACCGCAGACGGCATCCCCGGAAACATCACGGCTGAAGCGGTCGCCAAAAAGCTCGGCATCGACACGGCAGCAGCGTGTCCCACTACATCCGCTCC
Source organism: Akkermansiaceae bacterium (assembly GCA_903826205.1). Lineage (GTDB taxonomy): Bacteria > Verrucomicrobiota > Verrucomicrobiia > Verrucomicrobiales > Akkermansiaceae > Luteolibacter. The sequence goes on along the minus strand of CAIKDP010000268.1, from coordinate 161 downwards.
ATCCGGTCCCGCAACCATCGACCCCCGTTCCGCGGCCAACATCGCGACTCTCACGCCTTACGCGCAGACCAAGGCCCGCGAGTGGTTGCTCAAATGCCTGGAGGCCGGCATCAACGTGAAGATCATCACCGGCCTCCGCACCTATCAGGAACAGGATGAAT
>CAIKDP010000267.1 GCA_903826205.1 Akkermansiaceae bacterium | reverse complement strand
TTACGCGCCGCCGTCACCCAGGCGGACTGGTTCGACCCGGAGCTCAATCCCAAGCTCCTCGCCTTCGCGGAACACTATCAAACGGCGATCCTGCCCACGAAGCCGGCCACCCCGCGGCACAAAGGGAAGATTGCATCGGGCATCAATTATGTGCAGCGCAACGCGCTCCAGGGCCGGACGTTTGCGAGTCTGGCGGCCGAGAATGAATTTTTGTTGGACTGGGAAAGCCGGGTGGCGGACCCCCGGATTCATGGCCCCATCCGCCAGCAAGTTGCGCACGTGTTTAACACGAGCGAGAAAGCCCAGTTGCGGCCCTTGCCCCCGCTGGGCTTCCCGGTGTTTTCGGAAGCCGCGCGCACGGTGCCTCTGGATGGCCACGTGGAAGTGGCGCGCACCTACTACTCCGGGCCGCCGGAATATGTCGGGCGGAAAGTGTGGGCGCGCTGGGAGTTGCGGCGGGTGCGGATTTTCAACCCCCGCATGGAACAGATTGCCTTGCATGCGCGGCAGCCGCCGGGCCGCTTCAGCACGGACCCGGTGCATATCCACAGCCGCAAACGGGCGGCGATTGAAAACGGCTTGGACTGGCTGCTGGATCGCGTCCGGTTGCTCGGCCCCCACGCGGGCACCTGGGCCGAAGCGATGATGCAGCAGCGCGGGCCCCAAGGTCTGCGGGTGTTGCAAGGCTTCCTGCAATTAGCCGCCAAACACACGCCGGCCAACGTCGCCGCCGCCAGCCAGTTGGCCACCACCCACGGTGTCTGGCATTTGCGCGAACTCAAGCACTTGCTCCAAGCGCCAGTCGGCCAAGACCCGTTTCAGTTCATCCAAGCGCATCCGCTCATCCGGGATTTAAGCCACTACCAGGCGCTCGTCCCCGACTGCTTTACCGCCCAAACCGAAACCCACCCCACCGCCTAACATCAAAATGAATCCCCAAGTCCTGAATCAAACCTTGAAAGAACTCCGGCTCTCCGGCCTGCAGCAAACCCTCTCCGTCCGCCTCCAAGAAGCGGCGGCCAACCGGTTAAGCCATGCCGATTTTTTGGAACTCATCCTCCAGGATGAATTAACCGTGCGCCAGGAACGGGTGCTCAAACGCCGCACCCACGCCGCCGACTTCCGGCATTTGAAAACCTTGGAAGAGTTCGACTGGCAGTTCAATCCCACCATCCAGCGCAAACAAATCTACGAACTGGCCACCGGCGCTTTCATGCGCAAGTCCACCGATGTGTTTTTCGTCGGCCCGCCGGGCGTGGGCAAAACCCATCTGGCCCAGGCCATCGGCTACGAAGCCATCAAGATGAACTTCCACGTGCTCTACCGCTCCCTCTTCGATCTGGTGCGTGACTTCTTGAAAGACGAAGCCTTCAGCCAGCAGGAGCGCACCGTCCGCAAATACCTCAAACCCGACCTGGTCATCATTGATGACCTGGGACTCAAAAGCCTGCCGCGGCACAGCGCCGAGTATTTGCTGGAAGTCATTATGCGCCGGGACGAAAACCGCGCCACCATCATGACCAGCAACCGCCCCCTCGAAGACTGGGGCAAGCTCCTGGGCGACGTGCCCAGCGCCTCGGCCATTCTGGACCGCTTCCTCCATCATGCCCAAACCATCGCCATTACCGGCCGCAGCGACCGGCTCAAAGATCAAGCGCTCGCCGCCCCGCCGGAAGGGAAAACCAAAGCCAAGCCCAACGAACCTTCGACCGCAGGGAGCGCGAGCAACAGCTCGGAAGCTCGCTCCCTGCTAGATTAGCTGGCACCTAAACCCCTTGCATGAAACCGCAGAAATGATATGAACCACCCCGCCTCAGACTGGCTGGTTTTGATTCGACC
>CAIKDP010000266.1 GCA_903826205.1 Akkermansiaceae bacterium | reverse complement strand
TACGGGTACAGGTTCTATGACCCGCTGACGGGCCGCTGGCCATCGAGAGACCCGGTTGAAGAAGAAGGCGGAGTGAATCTGTATGGGTTTGTCCGTAATGATGGAGTCGATCAATGGGATTATCTCGGTCGGAATCCTCTTGTTATTGGTGCCGAAGCGTGCGCGGCGGGGAGTGGTGCCTCTGCGACGGCGCTCGCAGTCGCCGCTGCTTACGGACTTAGTGTAGCGGCGTGTAGAGAAGATCCGGATTGCGCGGCTGTGCTTATCCTAGTAGAGCATCCAACGGTTGCTCTATGGGTGGCAGGGACATCGGCTATTTGCCGTTGTAAGGATTTAGTCCGTAAAGTCAATGACAAAGGAAAATGCACAAACGGCACCTGGAAGGTAGGAAACTGTGGTAGGAATGGCCCAGTTCGTTCAGATTGCCCGGGATTTTCTTCATTTGCAATTGGTGCCACGCGTCAACAAGCTCAGCAAGAATCATTGAGAATGCTACCAACTGGTTGTCATGGAACCGGAGGGGCAAGTTACCACCATTGCACGGCGTTTGAGTGTGTAGCTAGGGAGTGGGTCCCAAGAATGTAACCAACCCAATTTGCGACAGCAGTGAGAATCTAACAGCATCAAACGGATAGGCTTTATGAAAGGTCGAAGTCTAAATAGAGCATTCATGCAAACTGCGAAGCTTGTCAAAAGCGGCGACTTGCCAGGCGTAATAGACCTTATTAAGGAAGTTCCGGCCTTGAAAGAATTCACAGATGGAGACCATTCGTTAATATCATTAGCCTTGGATGCTGGAAGGTCGTTTATGCATGCTCTATTAATTGAAGGAGTTAATCCTGATCTCACTGATACGACTGGCTCGACATTGCTGATGGATTCTGCATCATTAGGAAATTTCGACATTGTCAAATTACTACTAAATCATGGAGCTTCGGCAAACAAGGCAAATATGAGTGGAGAGACTGCCTTCAGTTTCGCATGCGCACGAGGCAATTTGGAGTGCGCAAAATTGCTTTACGAAAATGGAGCGGATATTAATATAAGAATAGGATACTCGGGTAGCAGGCCTTTGGACTGGGCAGAACGATTCTCATCAGATGAATTTATTGGATGGATGCGAGAAATTGGAGCATTAAGAGGTTGTGATTGCTGAACCCTTCTTGCTAAATCGAGATCTGTGTGGAAAACTCTCACGCTGCCAGGGTCCAGAGTTCCCGCAGGCTTGCCATCGCTTCGCTCCAGAGAGCCTCTTGATAGAGTCAGACCCACAGGATGAAACGCCGGGTCCGGTGCGTGACCCGGTCACACGCACTTCCCCCTTGTCCCCGCCCAACCCCCGTGCTATCAGACAGCCAAGCAATGACCACCCCCCTTCCATGGCCGACCGCCTCCACCTTCCCGGTGTCCAAACGGCGTCGTGAGGGGGGGCGAATCCGGGGCAAATCGCCCGTCTCTGGCGACTCCAGCGCCGGTTTAGGGCCGGTTCGGCGAACGACCCACCCGAGGTCGCCGGGACCCGTAAATTCGCGTAAGCTATTGGCTATCAACCGATTAGCTAACAATTGCTCGGGTGAGAAATCCATGCATGTGGCTTGCTACGGGTACAGATACTTTGATCCGCTGACGGGCCGCTGGCCGTCCAAGGATCCCATTGATGAAGCGGCCGGGCCCAACTTGTATACATTTCTCAAAAATAATGGAATAGTCGCGTTTGATTATCTCGGTTTGGATTTGGTTGACGATTGCAATAAAAAGGTTACAGAATTGATTGACAAATCGCCAGTTGTTGAAATCCGAAGGGCGCTCGTCGCAAAGAAATGCAAACAACCGCGAGTTAAATGCGACTGCTGCCTTGGACCAGAAGGCGGAAGCTACAAGCGCGATGCCCGCAATGACAAGGGCGAGACTTTCAATCTGGTGACCATCTGCGCGAATCGGTGGAACGAAGCGTCGGTGACCGAGCCAGCTCGGCTAGGGGACATTTCGGGGGTTTTGCACCACGAGTATATTCATGCTTGGCAAGATTGTTCCGGATCGCCGAATGGCTATCCTGAAGACGGTGGCGAGCCCGGATCAGACGATAGGTGCAAGAGATCCGTCTGCTGGGAGATTCAGGCATATGCCAATTCCACATGCGCTGGGAAGGAAGGCGATTTAAAAAACATATGCATAAAAACGGGCGTTCGCTTTTCTTCCAAACCTAATTGCCGAAGAGCGGGCGATCCATTACCAGGCATTCAAAGTACAGAGCGTATAGATGCCTTGTTGGAAGAAAAGGATGCTGGTGGCAAATTGATACCAACGGAGTTCTTCAAGAACTGTGCAAAAGACTATCGAGCTGGTTTTCCCAAACCATGAAAACTATTTCAATGATGCGACAAATTCTACTTTTGATTGCGATCCTGTGTTGTTCGCGAGAGTGTGCAGCTGAGCTTGTGATCCCTCGAATTACTGGGGTGCCAACGTCCGACGGAACAACTTCATCAAAACATGTGAACCTAATACTTCGCAAGGTCGGAATTCCAAACCGAGGAGTTATTGAGGGAAATTTAGTGGTGGACAGCAAATTCGCGCCTCTTTGTTGTGTCGAGTGCAAGCGGGATGGCAAACTGCTGTTCTCCTTTGATCTTGTCGGTAAAATGATTGGAGACAAGACGCACTACGAGTTTAAGTTAGCTGAGGACTTGGTGGCCTCCACCGTAATAACAATTGGCAATCGAGAGAACGATACAATTTACGAATTGCACCTAGGATCATTTTCAGTTGTCGCCGATCGTCTTGATGATAGCCGATCGAAAGACTCGAATCGATCAACAGATCACTCTGACGATCCCGCCGCAGACAAGTAGTGTTGGGGCACGTGATCACAGCAAATGGCCACAGACAATCTATCATTGCGTGACGTGGGTGGACGGTGGACCAGCGGTTAGCGTTTGGGCAGGAGGACAAAGCACCGCAAGCGTCCTAAATTCGCCCCCCGCCGCCGGCTCTGTCGGCGGGTCGTTTGTCGGGTAAATTCTGCTTCAAGGTCGGGATGCAGATTGCTGTGACACCAGGTGAACTTCCCCGCCTTATTGTGAAACGGGTTACGGTCCTGAGAAAAACGTGTCTCTGAGGCATTATTTCGCGCTTGTTCCCAACATTCTCGGAAAATGTCTAAAAATAAGTTGACCAATCACCGCTGAAGGTGCAATTTCGCGCCGCCCCACAGATATTACACACTCACCCCATGGACCCACTGCCAACCAAAACGCTCGGACAACGCATGCGCGAACTACGCCAGAACGCTGATTTGGCACTGCGCGACTTGGGCGAAAAGCTGAAAGACTCGGAAACGGGAACGCACGTTTCGGCGGCTTTTCTGTCGGACATCGAGAACGGGCGCCGGTTTCCCTCCGATGACCTGATCGGCAAAATCGCCGAGGTGCTTGGTTGCGACGCCGCCGAACTGCGGAAATGTGACCCGCGGGGGCCGGCACGGGAAATCCAGGATCTCGCCGTCATGAACGCCCAATACGCGTTTGCGTTCCGCCGGGCGGTGGATTTCGTCCAAGACAACAAATTGACGCCGGAGGAATTCATTCGCCGCGTCGAAACCGTTCCACCCCCTTCCGAAAACCCCGACCCTCCCTGAATCATGGCTAGCAAACATGGTCCCGGCCCGTTTCTGGAATACTTTTTCATCCCTGAAGCACGCATCCATCGCATCGCCTGCGACAGTTTGGTTTCGCTGGGCCTCATGCCGGATACTCCAGGTCCGGTGCCGATCGAGCGCTATTGCGACAAGCGGTGGGGATTTCCAGAAGACTACGCACCTCTTCCAAAGGGTGTGTTGGGCAAGGCCAAGTTTTCCGAAGATGGCCTTGTGATGATCGAAATCAACCGGGAGTTGGCCGACAATTCCAGTGAGTTGGGACTCATCCGGACCCGCTCGACCCTGGCGCATGAGATAGGGCACGGAGAATTGCACTCGGGCAGGTATGCCGATAAGATCCGACACGAACGCCTTCAGGGCGATTTGTTTGAAGCTCCGATGGCTGCGAGGAAGACAATCGCGACAGCTTGCCGCGAGGAGCAGATCTTTCGAGTCAACAGGGACGAATGGTGGGAGATTCAGGCGAACAAATTCATGGCCGCCATTCTCATGCCTAAGCCCCTGCTGCGTCAGGTTTTTGACGAATGCAAGGCCAACGGCATTCCGGGTGACTGGCCGCTGTGGGCACTTGAGTATGATATAGCCGGCACCTTCAAGGTCAGTCAGAAGATGGCGGAAATCGCCGCAAGATCCCTCCGTGAGATGGACGCCAAGGAGTGCGCACAAGCGCAGTTGGCAGCATCGAAGCCAACCACATAATTTTTTTACCCATACCGTTCCCACAAACAGCATACAACCGCGAATCATGCCTAATCCCATGACGATGAATCACAAACAAGACAGCAATGGTCGTGAGGACCGGATTCGGTCCGGCCTGAAATGGATTGGATCCCAGGTGCGTGACGTCAGGTTCGGCACAATCCGAGGGGTCCTGATTCGTGACGGTGCGCTCATCAAGGGGCCGCGGTTCCGAGTGACCCGCACCGGGAAACCACGGGGCCGCGGTTCATCCGGCAATCATGACGCCATGGAGGCGGACGATGTCCTGCTCGACGCACTGCGCGACCTTCGCCTGGACACCGCCAGTCGGAGGGGCGAGTGGGAGATCAAGTTCAAGGTTCACAAAGGAATTCCGGTGAGCTGGAAGATGGAGGAGTCCGGACGCTCCACTGTCTCAGACACAAACTAAGTCCGAAAAAACAAATCAACTAACAAACAACTAACAGACCGGCCGCGAAGCGGAGGTCATCGTCGGTATCGCCCATGCGATGCCACGGTGCCTCCGCTTTGCTGCTTTTGATGCTCATGCGTGGTGCTGCGGCCGCCTCGGGATCTAACCCGGTGATGACCCTCCTTTCCCGGCCGGGGAAAGGAACCCCATGGGAAATCATAATGATTATCCGGGCATCGACCCCCGGATCACGCGCATCGTCGCGAAAGAGGCCGAACGAGTCGCCGGAATGTTGGGTCTCTGCAAAACTGGAATTCCAGACATCGAGCAGGATCTGCACATCACCGTGTCATCTGCACTATCAAAGGTGCAGGACATACTCTTTGAGAGGGCGGTCCAACAAATCGTTAGAAACCGGGCTGTTGACATAATCCGCTGGCACCAGCGCGAATGCCGGGCCAGCCGCCGGGAGGCATTTTCAATGAACTCGCCGTGCGCGGACGCTGATGATCCGGACGACGACATGGCGCAGGTGACGGATCTGGAGTCAAATCGTCGGAATCACCACGGCTTGCCCCCGTCGTGGGACAAATATCGTGCCGAAACTGCCGACATTGCGGAAGCCTTGGCAAACCTTCCGGGCGATTTGCGCAAACTAGCGGATGCGCTCGATGCTTCAAACGGCAATCTCATTGAGGCCGCCCAGGCGTTTGGACTGCCTCACAAAAAGGCGCGCATCATGCGGGTTCGTCTGCAACCTGCCATCGGCTGGTTGCGGAACAGGGACATCTGAAAGGCAAATCCACGTCCATTCCAAGCCTGGTGAAGACCCGCCGAATTTTTCTGAAAATTCAGGGGCAAACATTTTCACCCCACGACGCAGAAGGAAGTAGGGCCACCAAGAGATCCACTTTTCAGCGGTCAATTGACACCACCCGGAATACCGAGATGAACACCATCAACAACAATAACGGTGCCCTGGCAATCAGCCGGGGCAGAATCACCCGGCCACAGAAGGCCGTCATTTACGGGCCGGAAGGCGTCGGCAAATCGACGCTCGCCAGCCTGACCCCCGCACCTGTCTTTCTCGACACGGAAGGCGGAACCCACCACCTCGACGTTGTCCGCCTCGACGCGGCATCGTCCTGGGAGGAAATCACGGCGGCCGTCGCCCAGCTCGCCAAAGCGGCGCATCCGTTCCGCACACTGGTCATCGACACGGCGGACTGGTTAGAGAAGCGGCTTTCCGAGCACCTGTGCCGCAAGGCTAACAAGGACAGCATCGAGGATTTCGGCTACGGCAAAGGCTGGGT
>CAIKDP010000265.1 GCA_903826205.1 Akkermansiaceae bacterium | reverse complement strand
GGTTAGGAGGTGGGGGGAGGGATTTTGGATTGTGGACGCCGAGCATGCGTGCCATATCCATTCTTCCTCTTTTCTTCGTTTTGAATTTAGTGCTTAGGATTTAGTGCTTAGGATTTAGTGCCTTAGGATTTCGTGCGTAGGATTTAGTGCTTTTCCATTCTCACTCAGCGATGACGGCGGCGCGGAGGAAACCGTTGCCTGACAGGCCGGAGGAGCCGGTTAGGTAGAAGCTGCGGTATTCGTAGTTGGTGGAATCGGCGAGCGGCACGCCGGGGAGGATGGTGTCGGCTTGAGCCACGAGAGTGACGGTGGCGGCGGCGAAGCCGGTTAGGCTGGCACTGCCTTCGATTGCGTAGCGGATACCCTCGGCGGGGTCCGAGGTGGTGGCGCCATTGAACACGGCGGACTTGCGCACGGCGACGGTGAGGATGAGTTCACGTTTGCCGTCGTTATTGGCGTCGGCCTTGAGACCGAAGATGAGGCCTTTGTCGGTGCCGCTGAGGGGGTCGCCGCTGAAGGCGAACTCAGTGCTGTTAGTAACACCGTCGTGGTCGGGATCGCCGCCGGCTGTGGCGTCGGCAAACTGATCCTTTTCGCTGATGTTGGTTTTTGCCCAGGCTTCGTAGGGTGTCTCGGTGACGGTGGCGGTCCAGGTCAGAACCACATCGTTGTCGGCCGCTGCATCGCGGGTGACGCTGAAGGCACCTTCGGCACCGAGGTAGGTGTTGCCCAGGGTGAGGACATCGGTATCACTGGCGGTGACGCCGGTGAAGAGATCGACGACTGTCCATGTTTGGGTGCTATTCCAGAAGGATTTTGAGAAATCCACGGCAGAGGCGAAGCTCAGGTCGATGGTGGCGCCGCTGGCGATGGAAAACGCGCCGCCGGTGACGTTCACGCCATCAAAGATCGAACCTCGTCCGGTGGTTAGATTGTCGGTGAGCTGCCACTGGAGGGTGGCAGAGGCCGCATAAGCCAGGCCGCTCGCGAAGGTCATGATGCCCGCACCGTTCATGATGCCCGTGCCGTCGCCCGGAGTGTGGATGCCCGCAATGGTGGTCGTGCCGCCAAGAGTGCCGCTGCCGCCCAGGGCTGTGTTCGCAGCGCTGTCCAGCGCGCCACTGCCGGTGCCGCTACCCGTTAGGTTGTTGACTAACAAAGTGCCGCCGCTGAGGGTGGTGGGTCCGCAATAGGTGTTAGCTCCGGTGAGCACCAGGGTGCCGCCGCCGGTTTTGGTCAGGCCGCTGCCGCTGATTTCGCCGGAGAGCGTCAGGCTGTCGCCGCTGGCGGTGACAGTGATGTTGGTATTGCTAGCCAAGGTCATCGGGGCAGTGATACTGTGGGTACCGGTCACCGTGATGCTGGTGCCCGTGCCGGCCAGGGTGATGCCGGTGGTGCCGGTGCCCTGGGCAATGGTATAAGAACCGGTGTTGTTAAACGTCAGGGCATGGACGCTGGGTGCGGCGCCATCGAGGTTGACCGTCACGGGGCCGGTGGAGTTGCCCAAGGTGGCGCTGTCCACTGCGGCAAATTCCGCATCCAGGCCGGGGGCCGCATGCACGCTGGCGTCTTGCGAGTCATTCCAGTTGGCGTCGCCATTCCATGCGGCGGCGGAATTTCCGTTCCACACCATTTGGCCCGAATACACCAAACCCGTGGTGGTGATGGCACCCGGCGTGCCGACCAGCGCGGCCGTGCCATCGCTCAGGCCGCTCAGGTTATTGTGATTACTGGTGAGCGTGAGGCTCGCGGTGCTGGCCAGGCTGCCCACGCTGGTGGTGATCACCCCGATGCTCAGGTTGCCGGTGTTCGCGCCAGCGGTGCTCGCCGCCAGGGCGTTGAAGCCGCTTGCCGTGACCTTGGCATTGTCGGTTTCGCCCGCCACGTCCAGCAAATCCTGATAGGCCGCGTCGCTCACCGTCTGGTTGCCGATGGCCACCGTTTGGGCGCTCACAGTGGCACCCTGATGGACGTTGCCAAATGCCAGCGTGGTGCCGGTGTAATTCGCCTGGGCGAAATCGAACACGCCGCCGGAGACAGCGACCTCCTGGCTTGTTAGGGCGGTGGTGCCATAGCCGCTGGTGCCGCTGCCATTCGAGGCCAAACTGACCGTTACGGTGCCGGATTTGGCGCCTGCGGTGCCGGTGTCGCCGAGGCCGACGAGCAGGCTCGTGTTGTTGGTAGCATTGGCGGCCAGATTGGTGACGCTGCCGCTGGTGGTGGCGTTGCCCGTGGTGGCGGAGCCGCTGGCATCGAGGCCTTCGCTGAAGCCATCGGCGGCGGCCGTGTTGTGGATGCTCACGGCGGATGTGCCGAAGGTTCCGCCCACGCGCACCACTCCCAGAGTCACCGGAGTTGCAAGGGTGTTGATTGCCGCCAGGCGGTAGAGGTTGAGATCCACCGTCCCGTTGCTCGTGCCGTTATAGACCACGCTCTCATGCAGCGAGGCGCTCAGCGGGTTGCTCACGCTGGCAAACTCGCCAGTGCGCGTGCCGGTGAAGCTCAGCAGGCGGTATGCGCCCACTGCGGCGCTGCCGAGCTCGTTAGTTCCGGCATTGTCGCTGAGGTTGAGCGTTCCGCTTGTTAGCACGAGGTTGCCGGTGACTGCGGCGAGGTCGGAATTACCCGTGGCGGGAGTGGTTCCCGGGGTGCCCAACTGCGCGGCATAGGTACCGGCCAGGGTGAGGCCGGTGCCTAACCCCAGAGTGCCGATGGAATTGCCCGGGGCCAGCGTGTTGCCGGCGGTCACGTTGACGAGCGGGGTGATTTTGCCGGTGCCGCTGAGGGTGCCGCCGGCACTGCTGAACGCCACGCCCTGGGAGAGGGGGGTGATCGAGTTATAGTTCAAGGTGCCCGCGCCTATCGAAATGCTGCCGGTGCCGTTGATGCTGCCGGTGGTGCCGACGCTCAGCGTGCCTTCGCTTATGGTGGTGGCGCCGGCATAGGTGTTAGCCGCCGTGAGCGTGAGGGTGCCCGCTCCCACCTTGGTCAGGGTGCTGCCGTTGTTAGGGCCGTAATTGCTGCTGAGCGTGGTGTTTTTCGCGCCGCCCACCGTGAGTTGCACGGCGCCTCCGGCGACCGCCGTCGGGCTTGATAGAATAATATCCCCGCCGCTGGCGACAATGCTGACGCCGGCTTCCATGGTGAGCGCTCCTTTATAGGTTGCCGCCGCGGCATCGCTGTTGGTCAGCGCACCGCCGGAGTTGACGCCGCTGCCGCGCAAGGTGAGCAGTTCGGCCGTGCTGAGCGAGATGCCGTTCAAGTCAAGCGCGCCGCCAATTTGGGTGCCGGTGGCGCCGGCAATGGTTCCCAGCGGGCTTTGGGTGCCATTGCCCGCCGCGCCCAGTTTGAGCGTGCCGGCCTCGATGCGGGTGATGCTCGTGTAGGTGTTGGCGCCGGAAAGCGTCCAAGTGCCGGCACCGCTCTTATACAAAGTTGTGCCGCCGATGCCGATCACGCTGGCAATGCTGCTGCCCGTGGCACCACCCTCGAGTCTGAGATCATAAGCCCCGGCGATCGTTCCTGTGTTAGAAAGAATGATGTCGCCGCTGGTGGCGCCTATTCGGCTGCTGGACCCGAGCGTGAGCAAGCCGCTGTAGGTCGCCGCCTTGGTCGAGCTGTTAGTCAGCGCCCCTAGGCTGTCAACCCCGGTGCCATTCAAGGTCAGCGCCTCGGTCGTGCCGAGCGTGAAGCCATTGAGGTCAAGCGACGCGCCTGCGGTCACCGTGGTGCCCGCGGCGGTGGTGCCCAGCGGGGAGTGGGTGGCGGTGCCTT